>JBGPUS010000329.1:0-2945 GCA_041491325.1 Nitrospirota bacterium
CCCACGCCGTAATCCCTGAGGTCCGCCTTGAACCCGAGTTCCAGGTTCGCCTCGACCGTGTCCTTGCCCTTGTCCTGGAGTTCGTAGGCCTTGAGTTTTCCTTCAATGCCGATGCCGCGTCCCTCCTGGCGCATATAGAGGACGATCCCCTTGCCTTCCTCCTCGATCATCTTCATGGCATTATGGAGCTGCTCGCCGCAATCGCAGCGAAGCGAACCGAATACGTCGCCGGTAAGACACTCCGAGTGCACCCGAACGAGGACCGAATCAGTGGGCTTGATATCTCCCTTCACCAGGGCGATGTGGTTCATGCAATCAATATCGTTCGCGTAGAGGATTGCGGTAAAATCACTCCCATAACGGGTGGGCAATTTCGGGGTCGCCACCCTGCGGACGAGCGATTCTTTTTTCACACGGTAAGCGATCAGGTCCTTGACCGTTACGATCTTCAGGCTGAATTTTTTCGCAAATTCAATGAGCTGCGGCACACGCGCCATGGACCCGTCATCGTCCATGATCTCGCAGATCACGCCCGCGGGATAGAGCCCCGCAAGCCGCGCGAGATCGACCGAGCCTTCGGTCTGGCCCGCCCGCTGAAGCACGCCGCCCGGCTTGGCGCGAAGCGGAAATATGTGCCCGGGCCTTGCCAGATCTTCCGGGCCCGACCGGGGACTAATGGCGGTTTTGATCGTCGTGGACCGGTCTGCCGCCGAGATGCCGGTGGTCACGCCCTTTTTCGCCTCGATGGAAATGGTGAATGCCGTGCCGAACGCCGAGGTATTGTCCGTGGTCATCATGGGAAGCTGGAGCTCCGCTACGCGCTCCGCGGTGAGGGAAAGACAAATGAGCCCCCTGCCGTGTGTCGCCATGAAATTGATGGCTTCGGGCGTCACTGCCTCCGCGGCCATGGTCAAGTCGCCTTCATTTTCCCGGTCCTCGTCATCAACCAGGATGACCATCTTGCCCTTGCGGATATCTTCAATGGCCTCTTCAATGGTTTGGAACTTCATAAATCACCTCTTTACTGCAGGGTACAGGGTCAAGGGTCCGGGGAAACCATGTGTTTCGCTGGACCCTGGCTACTGGACCCCGGCCCCGGCCTTTTATGCAAATCCTGCTTTCTTCAACGACTCCAATGAAACGCCGCCTTCAACTCTGCCCGACAAAAGTTTTTCAACATACTTGCCGATGACGTCCGTTTCCAGATTCACGCTGTCGCCTGCCGCCTTAAAGCCGAGCGTGGTCAGCTTTGCCGTATGCGGGATCATGGCCACGGAAAAACCCGTCTTTTCCGCATCAGCCACGGTCAGGCTTATTCCATCGACGGCAACGGAGCCTTTTTTAATAATGTAGCGGACCGCGGTGTCCGGCGCATCAATAAAAACACGCCAGGAATTTCCTTCCTGCCGTTTCTCCCTGATGCGGCCCACTGCGTCCACATGGCCTGTTACAAGATGACCGCCGATCCGCCCCGACAACTGGAGCGCGCGTTCCAGGTTCACCTGCTGTCCCATGCGCAACGTTCCCAGGTTCGACACTTTCAGGGTCTCCTGCGCAACGTCCGCGGAGAAATCAGCGTTGCTCTTTTCCACAACCGTAAGGCAGACACCGTTCACGTTGATGCTGTCTCCCAGCATGGTGCCGGCCAGCACCGTCGCTGCCGATATCGTCAGGCGCGCCCCGCCTGCATCGCGCTTGAGCGCCTTTACGCTCCCCAACTCCTCAACGATACCGGTGAACATCGTTATCCTTCTTTAATAAAATCCAGCCACGGGTCCCGCGAAGGCGGAAAACAAAGCAAAAGTTTCCATGGTTTTAAAACAAAGACCCTGGTTCTAACCGTGTCTGTTTCTACCGTGTGCGCAAAGCGCCCGTGGTTACAAGTGCCGTCGGGTCCTATTTCAAAAGCGGCAGCAGCACAATCTCTATTCTTCGGTTCTTGTGCTTTCCTGCTTCGGTCTTGTTCGAAGACACCGGCTGGTATTCCGCATAACCGGTAGCGGAGAGCAGGCTTGCGGAGAGACCGCCTTCCTCCTGCAGATACCTGACCACCTGCGTGGCGCGGGCGGTCGAAAGCTCCCAGTTCGTCGGGAACTTGGATTTGAGCGATGAATAAATCGGCACGTTGTCAGTATGCCCTTCGATTTGAATTCTCTTGTCCTTCACATCCTTCAGGATGCTGCTCACCTTATCGAGCACCTTCTTGCCTTCCTTGCCGATCTCGGCGCTGCCGGAGGTGAAGAGGATCTTGTCCACCATGGTCATGGTCAGACGGTTCTTCATTTCCGTGATCTGCACCTGGCCTTCCTGAATTTCCTTCTCAAGCTTTTTCGTCAGGTCCTGATAAGTCTGCGTGGCCTTCTCAAGTTGTTCCGCCTTCTCGGCCTTCTGCGACAGCTCCTGCGTTTTTGCCTGGAGCGTGTCTTTTTCTTTCAGGACAGCGTCTTTGTCCTTCTTGAGCGCATCGAGTTCGGCGGTGAGAGACTTGACTTGGGCCTCTAACTGTCCGCTCTTCGCCGTCAGTTCCTTGGTCCTGAGATCGTAGGTTGCCTGTGATACGCAACCAGTGAACAACAATAAGGCAAATAATGGAAAAACCAAACCTTTTTTCATGATTCCCTCCTGTTGTTTCGGTGTAGTGTGGTCAATCAGCGGAGCGGAGTTATAATAACTTCAGCGGGGTATATTGTCAAGAATATTGTGGCAATGCGAGGGGTCGGCTATTTCTCGAAACAGGGCAAGCACACGATTTTCCCGTTCTTCACGCGGCCGCGGGATAGCACGCTGTCATGCCGCGCGGGAAATAGCCGTTCGCACTGTTCGCCATGCGCAGGGGGTCGTCCCCCGGTATCGCGTCCGTGCCCGGCACTTGATCTTCGCCTGAGGGCAAGCTGATTGTCGCCTTCAAGTTCTTTACCACGAGGTTCGACATGCCGGGCGCGCCG
>JBGPUS010000330.1:0-2925 GCA_041491325.1 Nitrospirota bacterium
ACACCGGGAACCAGTGGACCGTAACATACCGCGCCGTGGTCCCGGAAGGCTTCAGCGAGAGCGTCTCGCCGGGCGCAAATGTCCCCTGCTTATCCGAAAGCTTTACCTGAGCGTTTATCTCGTGCCCATAGATGATCAGCCAGGACTTGTCCGTGTACGCGCGGTCGATGTGTCCCTTCATCCGGACGAGGTCGTGCTTCAGCGTGAAAGACTTCAAGTTAAACGGATCAGGCGCCCCAGCGTTGAGCGAATTCGTTCCGCCCCTGCCGGAGCGGTAATATTTGGCGGCAAGTTTCCTGGCCAGGGCATTGCTCTGATTGTAGGGATAGACCAGGTTCCTAACCGTCAGCCCCAGCCCTTCGAGCGAGGCTTTGGATTTCGAAAATTCGGATTCCAGTTCGTCCGGAGCGAGCGACGTCAGGTGCGGATGGGACACCGTATGGCTCATGATCTCCCACCCCGCGTCGCGAAGCCCGAGGATCTGGCCCGGGGTCATATGGTCCTGCGTATTGATGTAGGCCGTGGTTATGGCGGCGCAGGCGACTGCTCCCTGCTTTGCAAAAATGTCCTTTGCCGCCAGGTAATCCGTATCATTCCCATCGTCGAAAACGAAGGTGACGAGAGGTCTTGTCCCGCCCGCCGGAGCGCCTGTCCGAGGACCGGCCCCGACGCACGAGGCAAGGATGAACACGGCGGCTGTTGCAATGAACAGTCGTTTCATGCCCGTAAACCCGGCGCTCAGGAGACCTTCTTTTTATTGTCGTAGACAAAATTCGCAATGGTATTGATGGAGTGAAAGATCTCCTTGCCCTGCTCCATGTTTTTCACTTCCAGTCCGAAGTTGCGCTCCAAGAGCACGACGATCTCGACGGCATCGAGGGAATCCAGGCCGAGCCCCTCGCCGAACAGGACCTCGTCGTCCTTGATATTCGCCGGATCAATGTCTTCCAGCGAGAGATCGCGGACGATCATCTCTTTCAGACTTTTCCGTATTGCAGCCAGTTCCTGTTCCTTGTTATCCATGACACACGCTCCTTATAAAATATCGATCGGTCAATCGTTTGACGTCCAAATATCGCGGAATACGAACCACTGAAAGGGATGGTCCGTGGCATACTCTTCAAGAACGCTCGCAAACTCCTGCACCGCCGCCTTAACGGCCTCGTCTTTTTCCCCGCGCGCTCCCGCGGGCGGGTCAATGACGTGCGAGATGTCGGCCACGAGCTTTCCCGCGCCCACCTTCGCCGACAGCAGCACCGCCACCGGGCATTGGGCGGCAGCCGCAAGACTGAAGGCGCCGTACGGAAACCGTACCTTGCCGCCGAGCAGCGCCGCCTCGACTGAGCCGTACCCGTAGGTGCGGTCTCCCATGATGGAAACGATGGCCCCTCGCTTGATCGCCTGCAAGGCTTCAACAACGCCGCCGAGCGCGCCGTCCGTATACAGCACGCGGACCCTGTCCTTTTCACTGTCGATGTTCAGCGCCTCTTTTACCGCGACGTTGTCCTCGCGGCGCATCATGAGGTAGACCGTGCGGTCGAGTTTGCGGAGCGCGGTCATCGCGGCCTGCCAGTTGCCCACATGGGCGGTCAGGAAGATCATCCCCTTTTGCCCGGCCGCGAGGAGCCCGCTGATCTTTTCATACCCGACGAGTTCGAGCTGGATACCGCTTCCCCCCGCCGCCACATAGTACCGGTCGACGAGGCTCTTCCCCTGGCTTACGAACAGCAGGTATACATCAAACAACCTGCGCAGCGGACCATGGTCCGGAAAACGTCTTTTGATATACGCCATGCTCGCATTGACCGCGGCACGGTCGAAGACTATATAATAGAGACTCACAAAATAGAGGAGCCCGTAGGCGCCGGAAAGCCCGAAGCCGCGTATCGCGGCCCGAAAAAACCAGAAGCCGGCCCGGTTCCCTCTCTTTCGTTCAACAACCTGCTTTTGCCGCATTTCCCAACCTCACCCGCCTGATCACGAGCGCCATGACATAGACCAGGCCTCCGACGGCAACGGCCATGACAGGTCCGATGATCAGGGAGCCCAGCAGCCATTCATACAGCCGTGAGGAAAATTGTTCGAACACGGTCTGAAACGAGAGCTGGGTCAGCCAGTGGCCATGCCGGAGATAATAGCCGACCTCGATGCACAAGGCGGGCACGAACGGCGGCATCGCCAGGTGCTGAACGTTAAGCGAAACCACCTTGTTCAGGTTGAGCCGCAGCGAAACATACAGGATCACGAGCGAGTGCAGAAACAGGATCGGCAGCACGGCGAGAAACAGGCCGATCGCCGCGGACATTGCCAGGCCCCCGGGCGTTGAATTCTCAAGCAGCAAAAATTTGAGGACCTTCCCGGGATGGCGAAGGAGCGAGAGATCGAATGCGTCCGGGTGCTGCGCCAACTTCCTGTGCGGCAGCGGCAAGAGGCGCCTGCCGACCAGCATACTGTGAATGCGCGTGAGCCGCAGGTTGTCCAAAAACGGTTTGAAGCTCGATACGCGCTCCTCGGGCCTGGGATAGAACACCCTGATCGGCGCCAGGGTAAACGTAAGCCCGGCCCATGCCGCCTTGGCAAGCACCTCGGCCTCAAAATCATAGCGTTCGCCCTTGAACCGGAGCTGGTTGATATAGCGGACCGGATAAGCGCGGAAGCCGCTCTGGCAATCATCAACAACCCGTCCCGTCTCGACCTTGAGCCAGAAATTCGCGAAGGCCCTGCCGAAGCGGCTTGAGGCCGGAACGTTTTCCGTGTTGAAATCCCTGCACCCGATGATAAGGTCTGACCCGCCTTCCCGGAGCAGGGGAATGAACGTTTCGATGTCTTGCGGATCGTGCTGGCCGTCCGCATCGATGGTGATCATGTATTCGCCGCCCCGGTCTTCGATAAACCGCGAGGCAGTCAGGATCGCCCGGCCCTTGC
>JBGPUS010000331.1:0-2901 GCA_041491325.1 Nitrospirota bacterium
CCTCTTTTGCGCATTTTTCCACGAGCTCATTCAGTTTCTTTTCGTGCGGTTCAACGACGGGCTTTTGACTGCCTGCCATAATCCGGCGAGCCGTATCGTGATCGTCCGCTTCCGCGAAGGTCACTGCCGTCATAAGATCATCAAGCGTTTTTACGGCATTATTCTTCTTCTGGACCAGAAGGAACGTGATGTCCTCAAACATTGCCTTGGCCAGCTCAATGGCATATGAGACACCCTCTTCGATATTCTCATCTCGGTGGGTGACAAATAGTAACTGCCTCTTTCCCATTTCATTAACCTCCGTGTTGCTGTTCATGCATACTAAGAGCAACAAGGATGCCATTGCGTAATGTGTTGTTTTATTGTGAGATTGTTTTGGCAAGGCAAACGTCACCGTTTCAAGTTGGAACGCGCCTGAACAGGCGCAGCGTTAGAGGTTTCCGGAATATTTGCAGCAATGGCCATAGAGACCAGTTCCGGCCTTTATTTATCGCAAAAAACAACGGAAAAACTTTCAGGACTGTCTCTGATGTGGTAAGATGGCCAAGCGAGTGCGGAGATTTTCATGTTTCAATCTGGAACAGAGGATGATGCTGGAAAAATATTTCTTGCAGAGTCACAGAGAAAGCTGAAAAAATATCCTGGTTTAAAACCGAAAAGGTATTGATTTACTCTGCGGCCTCCGCGTGCTCCGCGAGGACATGCCTTTTGGTTCCGGTTTATCCGGATTAGGAGACATATATGGGCGAGTTTAATTTGGAAGGTAAGGAATTTATCGAGTTAGATAACCTTTTGAAAGTCATGGGGCTGCTCGACAGCGGCGGTTCGGCAAAAACCGCGATTGCAGCAGGCCAGGTCAAGGTTGAGGGCCAAGTGGAATTGCGCAGGAGGCGCAAAATCCGTACAGGGCAAGTCGTTGAATTTGAAGGTCGTAAAATCGTAGTTAAATAGTAAGGAGACGTCGCGGGCCGCGGCAACGGGTGACAAGACAGAGCAAAACAGTGCCAATTGATTTATACTACTAACGGAATCGACTACTTGCTGATAACAACCCTCGCATTATTGTACAACAGGAGCACAGCATGCCATCCTTACAAATTCGACAAAAAATCAGCGTCTTTTCATTTACAGCCCTTTTTTGCCTGACCCTTTGTTCACCATCGCTCATTAATTCCGAAATCGCTCTTGCTGCCTCAAGCGAAGGCGCCACCTTTATCGGCATCCGAAAGACGATCGATTATTACGATGACCAGGGCTTCCTGCTTCTGGGCAAGTTCGAGCGGGCGCAATGGCCTGCCACGGTCATTTCCGAGAAAGAGGCTGACGATGAGATCAGCTTTTCCTTGAAAACAGGAACGCCTCATGCCTATCCCGGCTACTACGGCTATCGCCTGAAGGTCGTGATACTGGAAGATCCCGCTCATGAAGAAACCGTGCTGGTCTTTCGGTCCAAAACCAAGAAAGGCGAGTCGGCGCAGTCCGCGGCAGCCGCTATCAGGCCCGAGTCCCTGCGCATCGGCATTAGCCGGATCGCGAAGCAGCTTTCCGAGCAAGACCAAGGCGGCCCGAAGCGCCGCATCGCGGTCGTCGACTTATCGGACATCAACGGTCAGATCCCCCCTTCCGGAGCGGTCATTGCGGAGCTGTTGATCGGCGAGCTGTTCAAGACCGGCACGTACGAGATCGTCGAGCGCAAGCTCCTCGCCTCCTTGCTTGAGCAGCACAAGCTGAACATGACCGGCCTTGTGAACGAATCAACTGCACGGAAGGTCGGCAAACTGCTGGGAGTGGATTACATCGTGACCGGCACGGTGATCGACCTCGGCACTGCGCTGAATGTAAACGTCCGCACCATTGCCATCGAGACCGGCACAATTGCGGCGACAGCTTCCGCCGACCTTGAACGGGATGCGTTTAGACGGCTTCCGCAGACAGCCGTTGAACCTGGGCGTGCCGCAACGCCTGCGCCCTCCGCCTATGTGCCGCCGTCAGCAGGGTCTTTTACGCACTGGATGGGAGAAAAGGAATTCGCAGCCGAGATGGACCGGTTCTGGAAGGACGGCTATTACCCCGCCATCGTCGAGGGACGCCTAGGTGCTCCGACGAACGAGTACCGGGCCGTGATGCAGCCTTTCCCCAAGAAGGCCTTCTGGTTTTACTGGTGGCACGGCCTGATCGGCAGTCAGTACGAAGAGCACCGCCAGCGCATGACCGCTGAGGGCTTCCGGGAAATCTCTTTCCAGATATTCACGGACCGCGACGGCATGCGGCGCCACCAAACCTGCTGGCTCAAGATCAACCCCTGAACCACAGGGAGAGGGCTCGTCCGAATTTGAAAAAAAGCATTGACTCCTCGGAACACATGGTTGTACGATGAATAACTACGGCGAGAACCGGCTTTACGTTCAGAAATCCGTATTGCGGAAAATAATAATCAAAATGAACTTCTCATTCAAGGCTTGGCAGAGCTTCCTTAATTTTATGAGTCAAAACAGTACAGTCATTTTATTGTTGTCGGCACTAGTGCTTTTCGGCCCGGGCTGTGTATCGGAACCGGGCATAGACAAGGGGAAGTTCTCTGCAATAAACCGGACCGCGCAGGACTTAAAAATTTCCGTTACGTCAGGCAAGCCCTGTGATATGCCGGATACCTTGCTGCACAGACTTGCCTCCGGTACGGAGACCTTAAAAGGAAAGGCGGCCTCAAAGGGAGAACGCGACCTTATCGAGGCTTATACGCGCCTTTTGACTACGTACAAGGATGGTTTACTGCTTTGCCAAGGTCGGACCCGATCAGCTCAATTCCCATTCGTCCCCGGGGGAAGCATCTATGTTTTCCAGGACCTCGATCCGCTGGTCCAAAAATATAGTTTGTCTACAGAGAGCCACGTGTATAAGCCC
>JBGPUS010000332.1:0-2901 GCA_041491325.1 Nitrospirota bacterium
AAAGCCTCTGTCACGGGCGACACCGTCGGCGATCCTTACAAGGACACCGCCGGTCCGGCCATCAACCCGATGATCAAGGTCATCAACATCGTTGCGCTCCTGATCGTTCCGATCATGACCAAGATGGGCAAGTAGTTTTTTCAGATACCGTTCACTACGTTAAGGGGCCGGCCATGGTATGGCCGGCCCCTTTTTCTTTGTGCTATCGGGCACGTTCGTTTTCAAGCCAATTCTATTGAATTTTATTCATAAAGTGGTATCATTCCGGGTCATGCATGATGCGGAAGCAGAAGTACTTATTGCGGCTGGATGCTCGCCGGATATCGTCGCGCACTGCATCGCGGTGTCAACCACGGCGCTTTCTATTGCCGGGCGTGTCAGGATTAAAGTAGACCGTGAACTTGTGAGACGGGGCGGCTTGTTCCATGATATCGGCAGGTCGCGAACGCAGGGAATCGGGCACGCTGTAGCTGGCGCGGAGCTCGCGAAAAACCTTGGATTTCCAGACGCTCTTATCCACATTATCGAGCGTCATATCGGGGCGGGAATCACTGCCAAGGAAGCCGAACGGCTCGGGCTTCCGCGAAAGGATTACCTGCCGCTGACGATGGAAGAAAAGATTGTGTCCTATGCCGATAATCTGCATAGCGGCGTGCGAGTCATGCAGTTTTTTGAAGCGCTTGACCGGTTCCGGGAGATTCTCGGACCTGAACATGAGGGCGTCGAGCTTTTCAAAAAGCAGCATTACGAAATAGAGAGCTGGATGAAGTAATTTATGTGGATCAAGCCACGCCTTGGCGTGGCGTACAAGACGGCAACACGGACTCGCACCCAGCGCTTAACGAGCGCTTGCCGCGAGTGCAGGGTGCTGTCTTGGTCCAAACTGAGAGGGTGGCATGAAAGATAAGAAGAAAGAAGCAGCAGCGGAGTTAGAAGACGATCTTATTCCGCTGAAAAAAAACAAAAACGACAAGGTCGTCCCGATAAAACTTACGGCTGGCAGCAGGTTCAAGTTTCGCTGCCACAAAGACGTGAAGTGCTTTACCGCATGTTGCAGCAATATAAACATTGTTCTGCCGCCCTATGATCTCCTTCGCCTCCGGAAGCGGCTCAACATGACGACCGAGGAGTTCATCGCCCAGTACGGCGAGATAGAAATTCTTGCTAAGACCCTCCTCCCTGTGATCACGCTGAAAATGAAGGACGATGAAAAGAAGAGCTGTCCTTTTGTGACCCCGGAGGGCTGCACCGTTTATGAGGACCGTCCGAGCAATTGCCGCTACTACCCCGTGGGCATGGCCACACTCAGAAAAAAGGACGCGGAAGGCGGCAAGGATGAGTTTTACTTCATGATCAAGGAAGACCACTGCAAGGGCTTTGAAGAGGACAAGAACTGGACGATCGACGAATGGCGAAAAGACCAGGGGGCTGACCTCTACGACGATATGAACCGGGGCTGGATGGAAATTTTGATCAAAAAGAAGTCTTTCGGTGATAATAAGGAATTTCCTAAAATCAAGAACCAAATGTTCTTCATGCTCAGCACGGATACCGACTATTTGCGCGACTTTATCTTCGGCAGCAGCTTTAGCGAACTGTATGATGTCCCGCAGGAGCGGATGGAAAAAGTCAAGACCGATGACGCGGAACTGCTGAAGCTTGGGTTCGAGTGGCTTCGCTCCGCAATGTTCGCGGAGCAGACCCTTCCGTTTAAGGACGGAGTGCTCGATGCCCGCAAAGAGCGGTCAGATGCAACGATGGTAAAAGTGTACGGCGGCAAAGAAGAGGAACAGGACGAAGAGGAGTAGGTTCTGGTTGCGCCAAAACGCTTTTCAATAATCGCGTTCCTAATCGTAATCTCCAGCCGATTATTTTCAGACTGTATAAGCCTCCCCGCCCGGGGAGGCTTTTCTATTCCAGACCCTTTCTCTATCATTGCGCACGGCAGAGAGGGCGAATGATTGTTAAGCCGTTTACCTGCTCTGGCTCGCGGACTACCAGTCAACCCTTAAGCAGTCGGGTACCCGCATCATTGTAGATGCTTAGTATGGGCCAACGTGAACATTCACATCGAGAACGGTGAATATTCCCTTTACATCTCCTGATGCTTATGGAATAGTATAACAACCTTGCCGAATGAATAGGATATGACAGGTGTCCTGTTAGTCGAGCGTGTCCGACAACATTTAGCATTATTCAACATCTTTTCCTTGTTGCGTGCAAGGCCCTGTGATATAATTAATGAGAATCTTTTTGAGTGGTACGCAGGAACAGCAGCGGCTCTATCATGCTCGGCTGCAATGCGTATTTCAGGAGGCACTTATGGCGAGAATCCGGCTTACCGGCTTTATACTCCTTTTCATTTTCTTCGTATCGCCTGGATACGCATATCAACAGATCGAATGCGTGCAAGAGCTTGGTGGCGCCGGTGTAAAAGAGGACCATCCGCTTAAGATGAACGCGCCGCGGGCCATGGCTGCGGCCGGAGAACGTTTGTATATTGCCGATACCGAAGCGAATCGCGTCATCGTTCTTGACCAGACGGGAAAGATCGTGCTCTCCTGGGGGATGAAGGGGAACAAACCCGGACAATTCAAACGTCCCGCCGGGATCGCAGTAGACGAACAGGGAAGGATTTTCGTATCCGACACAGACAACAATCGCATTCAGGTTTTTGACCAGGAAGGCAAGTGGCTCCGCGGTTACGGCACAAAAGGAGACGGGCCTCGTGAGTTCGACGGCCCAAGAGGGCTTGCCGTTGCTCACGGGATCGTGTATATCGCGGACACGGAAAACAGCCGTATTCAGGTCCTGACGTCAGACGGTATATTCCTCAGGCAAATTACCGTGACCCCGAAGAACAAAGGCGCTGATGAAATGAAGGCGCCGGTTGGAGTGGCC
>JBGPUS010000333.1:0-2893 GCA_041491325.1 Nitrospirota bacterium
ATTATCGGCGCAATAGGCGGCATGTTCCTTGAAATGAAGCTTCCCCCCCGCGGTGAAAGGCCTTATGATCCGGCAATCAGCGAGGGATACATCGGCATCAGTGTTGCCGTCCCCTCCGGAGGGAGCAGCAGGGCGGAGGAGCTCATGAAAAAAGCGGGCGCCATTAGGACCATTGCGGAGGAGAGAGCGTGAAACTCTTCGCATGGAAGAGGGATGGGTCAAAAAGGTTTATGAAAAAAGCGAACGCTATTTTACCGCAGAGGACGCAGAGAAATGCAAGTCTTGAAATGAAAGCAGAGCAAGAACAAAGAGCGGTTAAATTTAGGTAACATGAAGTTATGCGGATGTTAATCCTCTGCGGTGAAAGTTTTTACATTATGGGATAGGGTGAGGGGGATTTCCAAATGAAACGTTTATCATATCTCGGCATTCTCGCTCTTGCACCCTTGCTGACGGCGGCGGTCTGGATGGACGAGCAACAATCCTACAAACCGTACAAAGCGCCGGTCCTGTCCCCGCCTGTCGGCGCCGTGCCGGTTTCCGGCAAGGAGCTGGTCTCTCGGGAGGGCAAGCTGCAAAATCCCGTTACCCCGACCGAAGAATCCTTGTCGCAGGGCAAGGCGCTCTTCGACATTAATTGTGCTCTGTGCCACGGCCAAACGTCCGCGGACCGTGGTCTTGTTGGTAAAAAACTTATTCCGCCCCCGCCCGGCCTCGACAACGTCATGGTGAAGGGCCTGGACGATTCCACCATATTCAAGGCCATCACCTTCGGGTTCGGCCGCATGCCGCCTTTCCAGGATAAGCTCATGCCCTTGGAGCGCTGGAGCCTGGTACATTTCCTGCGAACGCGCAATTGAAGGAGTACGATGTCATCATCATCGGGGCCGGGCCCGCGGGCATTTTCGCGGCGCTCGAGCTCGTCAAAAACTCCAGCCTCAAAATTCTTCTGATCGAGAAGGGCAGCGATATTCAGAACCGGGCCTGCCCCATGATCGAATCCGAGGTCCCGTGCATGCAGTGCGGCCTCTGCGGCATCCTTTGCGGCTGGGGAGGCGCGGGCGCGTACAGCGACGGCAAACTCACGCTCACGTCAGCATTCGGCGGACGGCTGAGAGATTATCTTTCTGAGGAAAGCGTCGAGGCCCTCATCGCTTATGTAGACTCGATCTATTGTTCCTTCGGCGCCGAAGGGGCAATCCATGGAGAAGACGACGCAGCGCTTTCGCGGCTCAAGAAAAAAGCAGCGGGATACGATCTCGAACTCATACCGGCGCGCATCAGGCACATCGGCACGGATCTCTGCAAAGAGGTGCTGAGGAACATCCGGGAGCAGCTCAACGGAAAAATAGACTTGCTGTTCGAAACGCCGGTGCAACAGCTCATTACGAATAACGGCGTTGTTTCCGGCGTCGTGACCCGGACCGGCAAACGGTTTACCGCTCAGAGTGTGATCGTCGCAGCCGGAAGAGAGGGGTCTCCGTGGCTCTCGGAAGAGGCCAAGCGGCTCAAGCTTTCCCTCCAGAAAAATCCCGTGGACATCGGCGTACGCGTTGAACTTCCCGCATCCATCATGAAGGACGTTACCGACATAGCCTATGAAGGAAAATTCATCTATTCGACAAAAAAGTTCCGGGACCGGGTCCGGACGTTCTGCATGAACCCCTACGGCGAGGTGGTGAAGGAATACAGCGAGGCCGTGTATAGCGTAAACGGCCACAGCTATCGAAAACGAAAAACCGAGAACACGAACTTCGCCCTCCTGGTGAGTACGGATTTCACCAAGCCTTTTTCCGAACCCATATCCTACGGCAAGTACATAGCCGGTCTTGCGGAACTGCTCGGCGGCGGCGTGATAGTCCAGCGGCTTGGCGATCTCAAGATGGGGAGACGGTCCACTCCCGAGCGGATTGCCGACGGATCGGTGCGTCCCACTCTCGAAGACGCGACGCCCGGAGACCTGAGCTTCGTCCTGCCCTACCGTCATCTTCACGACATCATGGAAATGCTCGAAGCGCTTGATAACGTTTCGCCGGGGGTGAATTCCGGCGACACGCTCCTCTACGGCGTTGAAGTGAAATTCTATTCCCTGAAGCTGAAACTCACGCAGGCGCTGGAAACGGAAGTCGCAAATCTCTTCGCTATCGGAGACGGCGCTGGGGTAACGCGCGGGCTGATCCAGGCATCCATCTCGGGTGTTGTGGCGGCGAGGGAAATACTAAAGAGGGCCAAGGGGCAGGGATGAAGGGCAATACGTGTTTTGTGTTATACTGAAATCAGAGGCGGGGTGAATGAACAAACTCAAGGTTGTTATTCATGTCAATGAGCCCGAGCGCTGGAAAAAGGCCTTAGGCAACATACGGAACCTTATCAAAGAAGTCGGGGAAGGGGAAGCGGACATCGTGGCGCTTGCGAACGGGTCGGCGGTCACGGCTTTCGGCGATCCTGAACTGGTCGAGGCCATGAAACTGCTGGCGGACCAGGGCGCGCATTTTATTGCCTGCCGTAATTCTCTCAAAAACATGTGCGACGAGGGCGTCATATGTATCAGGGAGAACAAGCTCCCTTCATTCGTGTCCGTGACGCCCGCAGGCATAACCGAGCTTATTAAAAGACAGCACCAGGGCTATGCGTATGTGAAGCCCTGAAGGGGCACACTATTTTAAACCGCTATTTTGACAACTATCTTTTTAACCGCACTCGGCGCATCGACCACTATCCCGGGCATATGCGCATCTTCCGGGTACAGCAGCATGAATTCCCCGCTCGCCAGCGGCAAATAATTTCCATCACCGGCCAAGAATGAAACATCCCTTGCAGGATCATATTCGCCGGGGATCAACTTGCTCATATGAACATAGCCGATCATTTCCGCGCCTTGAACGATATACTG
>JBGPUS010000334.1:0-2874 GCA_041491325.1 Nitrospirota bacterium
AAGGGATCGAGACGGAACTTTACACCCTTGCGGGCAAACCCGTCCAGGGTTGCATCGCCTGCTATAAATGTTTTGAAACAAAGAACAAGCGCTGCGCGGTGGAAAAAGACATCATAAACGAGTGCATCCAAAAAATGGACGAAGCCGACGGCATCCTGCTCGGATCGCCCACGTATTTTGCCGATGTATCCGCGAGCATGAAGGCCGTGATCGAGCGGTGCGGCATGGTGGGGCGGGCGAATGCCGACCTGTACAAGCGCAAAGTCGGGGCGGCTGTTGTGGCGTGCAGGCGCGCGGGCGCGATCAATGTGTTTAATTCGCTGAACTATTTTTTCACGATCAATGAGATGATAATCCCCGGATCGAGCTATTGGAACATCGGCATGGGAAGACAGCCCGGCGAGGTCAATAATGACGTGGAAGGCGTCCAGACCATGAAAAATCTGGGAAAGAACATGGCGTGGCTGATAAAGAAGATCAAATCATGAAAAATCAATAAAGTTCTTGACAGGACAGCGGCAGTTGGGGTATTCTTAAACCGTTCGCGAACAACTCTTTAAGTCTGGTCCTGAGAGGCCAGGAAGGGCACGAGATGAAAAAAACATATAGCGGAATAACGCTCAAAACAAGCACGCCAACCTTCTTCCCCTATGGGACAGAAGGTTTTTTTATGTCTTTTTTCAATAAGAAGGGGCGGGGTGACCTGCGATGAGTCTCAGAGAAAAAGCGCTTATTCTCGATAAAGCCGGCATCGACCGGGCGCTCACGCGCATAGCCCATGAGATACTGGAAAAGAACAAAGGCGCGAAAGACCTCGCCCTCGTAGGCATCCAGCGCGGAGGCGTTCATCTGGCTAAACGGCTTGCCGCAAGGATAAAGGAAATTGAGGGCGTGGAGCCGCCGGTCGGAAGTCTGGACATCACCATGTACCGGGACGATCTGGCCACGCGCACGTCCCAGCCCGTGCCCCAGGCCACGGATATAACGTTTGATATCCAGAAAAAGATCATGGTCCTTATCGATGATGTGCTCTTTACCGGCAGGACCATCCGCGCGGCCTTAAACTGCATTATGGACTACGGCCGGCCCATGCGCATCCAGCTCGCCGTGCTTGTTGACCGGGGGCACCGGGAGCTTCCGATCCGCGCGGACTACGTGGGGAAGAATCTTCCCACCTCCGCAAAAGAAAAGGTGGAAGTTATGCTCGCAGAGGACGGCCTGGATGAAAAGGTCGTGATCCTGGGAGAGTGAGAAAGATAGGGTCAAGAGTCCGGTAGCAAGGGGCAAGGAAATGCAAATCCAGGACACCGACCCTGTGACCAGAGGTTATTATGGCGCTCAGTTCAAAAGACCTGCTCGGCATTAAAGGCATGGCCGCTGACGAGATCAATTTGATTCTCGACACTGCGGAGACGTTCAAGGACGTGTCTGAGCGGGATATCAAAAAAGTGCCGGTGTTGCGCGGCAAGACCGTCATTAACTTGTTCTACGAGGCCAGTACGCGGACGCGAACGTCGTTTGAACTCGCCGGGAAACGGCTGTCCGCGGACATGGTCAACATCTCCACCTCGACGAGCAGCGTGATCAAGGGAGAGACCCTGCTCGATACGGCGCGAAACATAGAGGCGATGAAGTGTAATATGATCATCGTCCGCCACTCCTGTTCAGGCGCCCCGGATTTTCTTTCAACGAGGCTCAAGAGTTCCGTCATCAACGCGGGAGACGGCTTCCACGAGCATCCCACGCAAGCCCTGCTTGACATGTTTACGATGCGGGAAAAGCTCGGCAGGCTCGAAGGCCTCACCGTTGCGATTGTCGGCGATATAACCCACAGCAGGGTGGCCCGGTCGAATGTGTACGGACTTACGACCATGGGGGCACGCGTTCGGGTCTGCGGTCCGCCGACCATGATGCCTCCGGGAATTGAGCGTCTTGGGGTCCGGGTCTACGATGATATGGACAAAGCGGTCGAGGGGGCCGACGTGGTCATGATGCTGCGGCTCCAGCTCGAACGCCAGGCCGCGGGACTCTTCCCCGGCGTGCGCGAGTACGCGCGGCTGTACGGCATGAATAAAAAACGGCTCGAACGCGCGAACAAGAACGCGATCGTGATGCACCCGGGACCGATCAACCGGGGGGTCGAGATTTCTTCGGACGTGGCCGACAATTCGGTCATTCTCGAACAGGTCACGAACGGCGTGGCGGTGCGCATGGCGGTCATGTTCCTGCTTTCTGGCGGCAGCAAAGGGGAATCGTAGATGAAAGGGGCAGGGGTCCTGGGGCCAGGGTTAGGAAATCATGCGGCTTCTGACTCCTGGCTACTGACTACTATTATTTATGAATATTCTTATTAAAAACGGCCATATCATCGACCCCGCAAACGCGGTTGACGAGAAACTCGACGTTCTTGTGTCCGACGGCAGGATCGCGAAGCTCGGCAAGCCGGGCTCTCTATCGCCTGACGGTGCTCAGGTTATCGAGGCTGCGGGAAAACTCGTCGTCCCCGGCCTTATCGACATGCATGTGCATCTCCGCGAGCCGGGTTTCGAATACAAAGAAACCATTGCCTCGGGGACCGCGGCCGCTCAGGCAGGAGGCTTCACCTCGGTCTGCTGCATGCCGAACACGAACCCGGTGAACGACAATCAAGCGGTCACGCGCTTTATCCTGACCCAGGCCGGGGATGCGCCTGCACGGGTATTTCCTATCGGCGCAATCACGAAAGGTTCGAAAGGCGAAGAACTGACCGAGATGGCCGAGCTTCACGCTGCCGGGTGTCCGGCTCTGTCGGACGACGGCAGGCCGGTGATGAACGCGGCCGTCATGCGCCGGGCCATGGAGTACTCGAAAATATTCGACCTGCTCATTATCTCC
>JBGPUS010000335.1:0-2843 GCA_041491325.1 Nitrospirota bacterium
ATAAACCATACCCTGCTCACAATTTCCGCGCTCCGTACGCGAGGATTGGCAATCGCCGGCTTCGTGATAAATCACGCTGAGCGCCGAAAGACTGGAATTGCGGAACAGACGAGCCCTTCGGCGATAGAGAAGATATCGGGAGTCAAGATCGCGGGGACCATGCAGTTCGGATCAAAACGTTTCGAGGAGCTAATCGGTCACCTGAAAAAAAGCCCCTCTGCGTGATCGACAGAGGGGCTTTCATTTCGGGAAATTTAGTCTATTGCGCGCGTTCAGCAGCCCATTGCCGGTTTTTTAGCCGTTGGTTTCTTCTCGCCAAGGCTCTTGATATAAAGCAGCAGGGACTGCATTTCAACGGATTTGACGTCCAATGCCGTGCCTCTCAGCGGGGTGGTGATGCAGGCATTGACGGTGCTATCGAGATTGCTCTGCGTCCCGGCCATTTCAAGTCCCTTTCCGCCTGCGTGGCAGGTGTTGCACGTTTTGCCGCTCGTGCCCAGTTTCGGGTCATTAAATAATACCTTGCCTTTTTCAATCGAAGCTTCAGTCTGCGCAGCGAAGACCAGCAAGGTTCCCACAGCCAATAAGATGAGCAGGAAAAGACCAATTTTTAGCGAATTCATTCCTTAACCTCCTTTTTTGGGATTAGTGCGGTTTAATTTCATAAATCTTATCATATCCTTGCTTTTTGTCAAGAATCCCGGCAACGGGCGGGGAGCTTGCGGCTGTAACATGAGACCGTCAGTCTCCGAAATTATGTTGACAGTGCCTTCTTTTTCAGGAATAATCAAAGCATGATCAAGTTTGAGAAGCTGTCGGCTGACGTTCTCTTAAAAATTTCCGATGTCCAGAAGGCCCTCACAGAGGATAAGCGGGTGATTTTCGGATACCTTTTTGGGGGGCTTGCGGCAGGCCGTGTGAGCCCGCTTTCGGACGCGGATATTGCGGTTTTTGTGAATGATACGGAGAACCTCGCGGAGTATAAGCTCAGCCTTTTCGAGAAGCTGGCCGGGGCACTCGGAACAGCTGAAATCGATCTCGTCATCCTGAATACGGCGCCGGTCAGCCTGGCAGGCAGGGTCCTTCAAAAAAAGCAACTCCTCGCAGACAAAGAACCGTTCAAGCGCCACGACTACGAATCCGTGGTCCTTCGCGAATTTTTCGATTTCCAGGTAAAAGAAGAAGCCCTGTTTGTCAGGAGGTATGGGATTGGTCGATAAGACGGTCATGCTGAGAAAGCTCTCCGAGCTTGAAACGTACCAAAAACAGATACGGGAATTTTCCGGCATATCGCTTCAAGCTTATAAAGCGGACTGGAAAACGCAGCGAATCGTGGAGAGGACCCTCCAGATGATGATCGAGACGTGCGTGGATATCGCCAATCACATCGTTTCCGACCGTGGCATGAGGGCCCCGACGGGTTATGCCGATACGTTCAAAGTCCTGTTCGAAAACACTATTATCGCTTCAGACCTTTGCAGTACCATGGAGCGGATGGCAAAATTCAGGAACGTCGTAGTACATCAATACGAAGGCGTTGATGCCGATATCGTCATCTCCATTCTCAGAAAACACCTTAAGGATATAGAACGATATCAAGAAGCGATTCTATCCTATCTGAAAAGCTGAGTATCCGGAAGTTCCCGTCATCCCGTAAATAAACAATTCCCCTAGGGTTCAAGAAAAAGGCTTTGACATTCTTAGCCCTTGTATGATATAAGGTACCCACATAAAGTACCACCACATCCAGGCGAAGGGAATCCCGTTAAAATCGGGAGCGGACCCGCCGCTGTAATCCCGGCCCCGTAATAGTACGGGGTCATATCAATGCCGTCAAGCGCCACTGGTCACGCAGCCGTGACTGGGAAGGCAGGCATCGATGGGAGAGCCAGAAGACCTGTCTGGATGGCCTCGCACAGTCTTCGGCGCTAAGATCATGTGTGGGTTAATATTTTTTATTAATCCCCAGTCTTGAAAGAAGATTGGGGATTTTTTTTGTCTCGGAGCTGTTGACTACCGTTTTTATTTTTCATCTGTGTTCATCTGTGGTTCCAACCGCCGTTTTTAGGATGACTAAGAGTTATATAAAGGAGCAGATTGGCCAAGGCGTTGATGATACAGGGGACCGGGTCCGGAGCGGGCAAGAGCATGATCGTCGCCGCGCTCTGTAGGATTTTTCGGGACCAGGGGATCGAGGTTGCGCCGTTCAAAGCGCAGAACATGGCGCTGAACTCGTTCATCACTCGGGAGGGCGGAGAGATCGGGAGGGCGCAGGCCCTTCAGGCGGAGGCGGCGCGAATCGCTCCTACCGTGGACATGAACCCGATTTTGCTCAAAGCCTCGGGGGATATGGGTTCACAGGTCATTCTTCGCGGCAGGGCTCATAAGCACATGAGCGCCGCGGAATATTATGCCTACAAAAAAGAAGCCTGGAAGGTCGTCACTTCTTCGTACGACCGGCTTTCCCGGGAGCATGAGCTCATCATCATGGAAGGGGCGGGAAGCCCGGCGGAAATAAATCTCAAGAACGTCGATATCGTCAACATGTCCGCCGCAAAATACGCCAAAGCGCCCGTTCTGCTGGTCGGTGATATCGATAAGGGGGGAGTGTTTGCGTCCCTCTATGGAACAGTCAAGCTTCTCGGCAGAGACAGCAGACGCATCAGAGGACTGATCATCAACAAATTCCGAGGCGATCTTGAGATCCTGCGACCGGGCCTGTCAATGATACAAGACGGAACAGGCAAGCCCGTGATAGGCGTGCTGCCTTATGTCCACGACATGGGATTGCCCGAAGAGGACGGGCTGTGTTTTGCTGGAAAGCCGGATGCCGGATGCCGGAT
>JBGPUS010000336.1:0-2833 GCA_041491325.1 Nitrospirota bacterium
CCTCATCATCGCTCCTGTTGGCCTCAAGGACAGGAACGGCATCGACCTTATGCACCAGCTCAGGCAGGACTCCGATACCGTCGCAGTTCCCTTCATTGCCCTCAGAAATCAGGACGATCAGCTTGGTGAAAAGTACTGTCTTGAGGCGGGCGCGAAAGACTGCCTTCACCAGCCGGTTTTACCCGAAGTCCTGTTTCGGTCCGTCGAGGCGGCCGTGGAGGCGACGCCCCGCACGAACATTCGCATCAGGACCCTCCTGCCCGTGAAAGTGAACAACCTGCCGCTCGAAACTCCTGAAAACCCATGCGCCTCGGACCTGTCCGAGAGCGGGATGTTTCTCCGGACCGAGAAGCCGGTTGCCGTGAAAACGCAGCTTTCCCTGCAGATATACCTGTACGGCCAGATCATAACTGTTGAAGCGGTCGTCGTCTACAGCAGTCATGCGCCCCGTGGACAGTGGCGCGAGCCGGGCATGGGTGTTGAGTTCACGCGGATTGAGCCGAAGGACCGGGAACTCCTCCGGCAGTTTATTAGAAGTGAGGTTACGCGCGAGCTTACGTCCGGGAACGCTTAGCGAAGCATCGCCTCGGACCGGCGAGAGAAATTCATTTTTTGTGACAGGATTACAGGATGAACAGGATAATCTTAAAAACGGTTGATGGGACACAGATGAGAAGCAAAATCGGTACTGAGTTCATTTGAGGTTTTCACCTACCAGGTGACACCGGTATTTATCCGTGTTCATCCGTGGTTATTAATGGTTTCATAATAGTATATAAAATCCCTCCCTCGATAAATTCATTCGAGGGCGGGCTCTAACCTCCCTTTTTCAAAGGGAGGGACATCCCTCTTTGACGAAGAGGGGAGAGGTTAGGTGGGGGTGATGAGCACGAACGCCGGATACTTCACCCTCCCCTTAATCCCCTCCCATCAAGGGAGGGATTAAGTCATCATCAGATTTTATCCTGTAATCCCGTCAAAAATGGTTTGATTCTTTCCTGTTCGGATTGATTGACGGCCGTCATCATTATGCCTTTCCCTTTTAAATTCCTTCACAGCGTTAACCGCTCTTCGTGGATTTCTAGACCGGTCTTTCCCGGGAGATGATCGAGAGAAACTCTTCCCTGGTCGCGGGGTTAGATCGGAAGACGCCGAGCACGGACGAGGTCACAAACATGGAATTCTGCTTTGATACGCCCCGCATCATCATGCAGAGATGGCGCGCTTCGATCATTACGCCGACGCCGTCGGCGTTGATGGAGTCCTTGATCGCGTAGGCGATCTGTTCCGTCAGCCGCTCCTGGATCTGGAGCCTCCGCGCGAACAGGTCCACGAGCCGGGCGAGCTTGCTGATGCCGAAGACGCGGCCCCGGGGAATGTACCCGATGTGGCAGCGGCCGTAGAACGGCAGCATGTGGTGTTCGCACAGGCTGTAGAGCTCGATGTCTTTGACCACGACCATGCTGGTTGTTTCCTGCGAGAAGATCGCTTCGTTGATCAGTTTCTCGACATCCATCCCGTAGCCGGACGTCAAAAATTTCAGCGACGCGGCAACGCGCTTCGGCGTGTTTACCAGCCCTTCCCGTTCCGGGTCTTCGCCGATTTCAATGAGCAGTTCCCGTACCAGTTTTTCAAGCCGTTCATTTCTTTCTTCCATGAATAATTTCCTTTCGAAGGCGTTCCGTGTACGTTGCGAGCGGTGTCATGGCTTTTCTCGCAAATGCCGCAGCAACCCTATCCACGGCTAGCCTTGACCCCGGCAGCACCAATTCCGGCGCAAGCTCATGAAGGGGGATTGCAAGGAACGAACGATGCACGATGTCCGGGTCCGGGAGGGTAAGGTTGTTGGTCGTCATCACGAGGTCTCCGTAGAGAAGCAAATCCAGGTCGATCGGCCTGGATGCATATGCGTCGTTTCCTCGTGTGCGGCCGAGTTCAGCTTCAATGCGACGCAACACTCCCAGCTTCAAATCCAGCGGGGCCAGGTCCGTCTCGATTTCCAGAACGCAGTTGTAATAGGGCGGCTGCTCAGGCCGGTCTACCGGCTCAGTAAGGTAGACGGTCGAGACCTCTATAATGCGCACGTCACGAGAAAGCGCCACGAGCGCCCGCGACGTATTCTTCTCCGGATCGATGTTTGACCCTACGCTTACGAACGCTCTGACCATGGCTACGGTCTTCGCTCCCGCGTTATCTCCACGCCCACAGTCCGGGCAAAGCGGAGCGCACCGGGTTTTTCCACCTTCACGACGACCTGGGAAACCGCAGACGGTTCGAGGCAAATTTCCGCTGTCGCTTCGGCCAGCGCTTCGACAAGATAAAACCGTGAGTTCTCGGCCATGCTCATGATCCGCTTTTTGAGAGCGGCGTAATCCACGGAGTCGTCGATCCGGTCGCTCTTCCCGGCATTCCTGAGGTCCGCGGAAAGCGCTATGTTGATGACGACGTCCTGTTTTTCCCGTCGTTCCTCTTCGCGAATGCCGATGATGCAGCGTACGAGCAGGTCGCTAATCAGGATTCGGTCCATGAGCCTCCTCCGACAGATGACGGCCGCCGTCAACATAGATGACCTGGCCGGTCACGAAATCACTTCTGAGCAGATACAGAACGGCTTCCGCAATGTCGTTCGGTCCCCCATGCCGCTTGAGGGGAAGGGTCTGCGCCAAATGGTCGAGATAGCTTTCCTCTTTGCCGACGGGAGGAAGAATAAGGCCCGGCGCGACGGCGTTCACGGTGATATCGGGCGCGAATTCCCGGGCGCACATCGTTGTCAGGACGGCCAGCAGATGCTTGCTCAGGATATACGCCGTATGCTCGGGGTCCTGTCCCCGAA
>JBGPUS010000337.1:0-2828 GCA_041491325.1 Nitrospirota bacterium
CGAACAAATGCTATGCTTTAAACGAGATTTATATTGTCCTCTTTGTCCGCGATCAGCCGGAATTTTTTTACGCGCCGACGATCCGGACACGTGATCTAAAAAATCGCAAAGGAAGGAGCCAAGGAAATATGAAGACGAATGAACGCATACAGCAGCAGCCGGAATCGGAACTTATCATCACGCGCGTCTTCGAGGCGCCGCGCGAACTCCTCTGGAAAGCGTGGACCGACCCCGAGTCTTCCAAACGCTGGTGGGGGCCGAAAAACTTCACGTCGCCTGTAAGCAAGATCGATCTTAGAGTAGGCGGCAAATACCTCAGTTGCATGCGCTCGCCCGAGGGACAAGAGTTTTGGAGCACGGGCGTTTATCGCGAAATCGTTCCGCTGGAGCGGCTTGTCCTTACCGATAGTTTCGCGGATGAGGACGGCAACGTCGTTCAGGCTTCGCACTACGGAATGCCCGGAGACTGGCCGCTGGAATTACTGGTGACGGTAACGTTCGAGACAGTCGGCAACGAGACAAAAATGGTTCTGCGGCATGCCGGTATTCCGTCGGGTACGATGCTCGATAACACTCGGACCGGCTGGAACGAGTCGTTCGACAAACTTGCCGAACTTCTGGCGGACATTCACACGAGGAAAAAA
Source organism: Nitrospirota bacterium (assembly GCA_041491325.1). GTDB lineage: Bacteria > Nitrospirota > UBA9217 > UBA9217 > UBA9217 > JBAZLV01. The sequence continues at coordinate 645 of JBGPUS010000337.1, forward strand.
GCTGCATAAGAGTCGTGTCGGAGTTGGCGCCATTGACGGCTGAGCTTATGTTCGGTAAGCAGCCGTGCCGCTTCATGAATGCTCATAATTCCGGGATCGGTATACTTGAGCGAGAAAAAAAACACTATGCCCAAGCTTAGTGCGGGAATCCTCCTGTATAAAAAAAAGAACAACGCGCTCCTGGTATTCCTGATCCACCCGGGCGGCCCTTTCTTTGCCAAGAAGGACGAAGGCGCCTGGTCCGTCCCCAAGGGAGAACTGAACGAGGGCGAGGACCCGTTCAGGGCGGCCCTGCGGGAATTCGAGGAGGAAACGGGCTGTCGGCCCGAAGGCAACTTCATCCCCCTCTCTCCGGTCACGCAGAAAGGCGGAAAAACGGTTCTGGCTTGGGCCGTGGAGGGTGATTGCGAACCCGGGACGATCAAGAGCAACACCTTCACCCTCGAATGGCCGCCTGGATCAGGCAGAATGCGGGTGTACCCGGAAGTGGACCGTGCCGGATGGTTTACGATCGAGGAGGCGAAACAAAAGATCAACCCTGCCCAGTTCGCGCTGCTCGCGGAACTGTCCGCAGCGATAGGACCGAATTGTTAGAACAGGTCCGACGAGATGAATCTCCCCGCAGCAAGCTGCGGGGTATCTGACTTTCACCCCTCCCTTGATGGGAGGGGATTAAGGGGAGGGTGAAGTATCCGGCGTTAGTGCTCATCACCCCCACCTAACCTCCCCCATCAAGGGGGAGGGACCTAAGAGGTAATCCTGTAGCAAGCTACAGGGAATGACGAGCTCAGTCCGAGGTCTTCACCGGCATTCCTTCGTTGACGAAGTGCTCGACGACTTCCAGGTTGGCGACACCATGCGCTGAGAATTCCTCGATATACCGCTGCCGGATGGGACCTTCCAGTATCTGACGATCTCCGTCGCTCATTGCGTTGAGGTGATCGATCCCGCCCGCAAGCTGCCCCGCGTCCCGCGCGGATAATCGGGAGATCAGCTCATCCCAGAAGTAGTGTTCTCCAAACTCATCGATCAGCACATGGGCCGGCGTGCTTTGCTCAAAATCAGCCGTCGGAACATATTTATGCGCATGCTCGTTATAGCTGATCAGCCGGTCAAGACCTTCACCCCGCGCAAGGGCATAGAGCTTCTGAATGAGCGCGCGGTGTTGCTCGGTGCGCTTGTTCTCTCCTCTCCGATGTCCGGACATGACCGCATCGGCGAGGTGCAAAATGTCCAGCAGGTCACGGTATTCTTTTGTGGAGAGTTCGATATTCATGGCTTTGGCCTTTCGTGCTGACGGATTTAATCGGCGCCTGTGATAAGTCGCTTTGCCCCGAGACGATTTTCGCGCTTCAACGTTTCTAAACGAGGATAAGGCGGACACGGCGCTCAAGTACTATATTAGCCGTAAAAACAGGTGGAGTCAAACAGCGTAAAAATAGAGGCAATCCGTTTAGGCCATCACCACAGGCATTCCGAGAAATTCACCGTAGCGCTTCGCGGCGGCCGCGAAGGAGCGTTCTTCAAGTTCAGCGAGCCGCGTAAACGGCTTTACTGCAATGACGACCGCGCCTTTCTTGAACGTCCGATTCCATGTGCCGACTACCCGGCCGTTTATGACGATGGTTGGAGGAAGCATGCCGTTCGCGGGGACCAGCGCTCTTAAACGCTTCACGTCCATGGATGCGCTGCGATCCTGGTAACAAAGCAGGTACTCATCAAAACCGGGAAGAAGATGCGCTGTTGTCGGAGGTTTCACCGTTTTCGACAGGGAGCGGGGCAGCCAATAGACCCGGCCTTCAATCGTTTCCTGGGCAAGTGTAGATTTTATCGCGTCCAGACCGGCGTTTGCATCAACGTTTAAAAGCCCCGACCACCAGACGAAATCCTGAATCGTGGCCGGGCCACGGCTTCGGAAATACCGTAATGCCAGTTCTGCCAGGGCTTCATCTCGCTTCAGCGGTTTTGTTTTCGACGGCAAATCATCGAGCAGCAGAAAGGTCGGGTTGTTGCTGCGCATGACTCCCTGGTATATGATACGGTCCAATGACGCCCGTTGCAGCAGGTAAGGCGTCCGCTGTCCCGCTGTTGAGATGCCTTTCTTTTCCAGGATGGCGACTAATGCGGGCCGGTCCTGAGGTTTGCCGTTCTGCAAGGCCTTTGCGATTACGTCATTACTGCGCG
>JBGPUS010000338.1:0-2800 GCA_041491325.1 Nitrospirota bacterium
CCACGATCATGGTGGGTGAAAATGTTCCATTTATTACGGGCCAGACGCAGAATGCGGCAACAGGCGGCACCGCGATCCAGACGACGGTGGAACGGAAAGACGTGGGCATCACCCTCGAACTCACGCCTCAGATAACGTCGGACGACAACGTCCGGCTCGAAATCAAGCAGGAGATCTCCGCGGTCACCGAGACCGCTGGGCTGGACCCGAATAAAGTGGGCCCCACGACAAGCAAACGCACGGCAAGCACCACCGTTGTCGTTAAAGACCGGCAGACCATGGTGATCGGCGGCCTTATCCGTGATAATCTTACCTCAACGACTTCGAAAGTGCCGCTTTTGGGAGACATCCCGCTCCTCGGCTGGCTGTTCAAGTTCAAATCATCCAAGGTTGAGAAAACGAACCTTATGATATTCATCACCCCCTATATCATCAAGACCGAGGCGGATTCCGGGGAGTTGACGAACAAGAAGAACGAGACGCTCGAACAGTTCCGCAAGGAATACCACATCGAGAAAAAGAGCGAGGTCCCTGCTTTCCGCCCGAACGCGGGTGTGAGCGCGCAACCGGAGTCGGCGGCCGCTCCGGCCCCGGTTGTTGAAAAACCTGCTCCGAAAAAGAAAGATGCTCCGGGAGCGTTGAAAACCGGCCCTACGAATACTGCTGGGACGCCCGATGCCGGTCCGATGTTGAAGTCTACTCCAACGACCACGACCGCGCCTGTTCCGCAGGGGGGCGCGCGGTGAAACGCCTGCTCGGCGAGATACTCGTTGAGTCCGGCCTGTCTCCGGAGCGCCTCAAGAAGGCGCTCGACCTCCAAAAGAAACGAGGAGGCCGCATCGGGACACTCCTCCTGCGCCTCAATTTCGTAAAAGAAGAAGATGTGCTTAAAGCGCTCGGCGCGCAGCTCGGTCTGCCCTACCAGGCCGACCTCGGCGAGATCGATCGCGAGCTAGCGCTGAAGCTGCCGATCACGTACGCTAAGAAGGCCGTGGTCCTTCCTCTCCGGCGGGAAAACGGGACCATCGTTGCCGCGACCTCCGAACCTCTCAAGCTCTCCACAATCGACGATCTTGTTGTTTTGCTGGGCGGGGATGTCTCACTCTGCCTCGCTTCCTCTGAAAAAATTCTCGATACGCTGAACCGCCTCCACAGCGAAGACATGAACAAGGCCGAGGACACGGTCCAGGAAATGGAAGAAGAGGACCTCTCGTTCCTGGCGGCCGAGCTGGACGAGCCCACGGATTTGCTTGAGGTTACCGACGACGCGCCGATCATCCGGCTTGTGAACTCGCTCCTGTCGCAGGCCATCCGCGAGCGGGCGAGCGACATCCACATCGAGCCCTTTGAGAAGGAAATGATCGCCCGCTTCCGCATCGACGGCATCCTGTACAACATTCTCACCATCCAGAAGCGCTTCCAGGCCAGCATCGCGTCGCGTGTCAAGATCATGTCCGGCCTGAACATCGCCGAGAAACGTCTGCCCCAGGACGGCGGTATGCGGATCAAGATCGGCGGCAAGGACGTGGACATCCGCGTCTCGATCGTGCCCACGGCTTTCGGCGAGCGCATCGTGCTGCGCCTTCTCTACCGCGAGAGCGCCCTGCTTCCGCTCGACCAGATCGGGTTTTCCGGCGACACGCTGACCAGGTTCAATGATCTGATTGAAAGGCCCCACGGGATCATCCTCGTGACAGGTCCCACGGGCAGCGGAAAAACCACGACCCTGTACGGCGCGCTGTCGAAGATCAATTCGCCTGACAAGAACATCATCACCATCGAAGACCCCATCGAGTACCAGATGAAGGGCATCGGCCAGATCCAGGTGAATCCCAAGATCAGCCTGACCTTTGCCGCGGGGCTCCGCTCCGTGCTCCGGCAAGACCCGGATGTTATCCTCGTGGGCGAGATCCGCGACGGGGAGACGGCCGAGATCGCGATCCAGGCGGCGCTTACCGGCCACCTCGTGTTTTCGACGCTGCATACGAACGACGCCGCGGGCGCGGTGACGAGATTAATCGACATGAAGATCGAACCGTTTCTCATCTCCTCGTCGGTCATGGCAATCCTGGCGCAGCGGCTTGTGCGCGTGCTGTGTAAAGAATGCCGGGAGCCGTACCAGATTACGCCGGCCGAGATCACCGAGCTTGAGCTCAGGCGCGAAATTGAAAGCACGACCGTATACCGGGCCAAGGGTTGCGAGGCCTGTTTCCATACCGGCTACCTCGGCCGCACGGCAATCTACGAGTTGTTGAACGTGGACGATGAAATGCGCCAGATGATCATGAAAAACAGCGATGCATCCATGATCAAGGCGCTGGCCATAGAGAAGGGTATGACTACGCTCAGGCAGGACGGGGCCGATAAAATACTCAAGGGGATAACCTCGGTTGAGGAGGTTGTGCGCGTGACGCAGAAGGAAGTATAACGACAGCTCTTAGCTCGTAATTCGGAGATAAATGCAAAAGGCGCTGCTGTGATTCACACTACGAGCTATGAGCTACGAACTATGAACTGGTATTAAATTATGCCTGTCTACGAATATAAAGGCGTTACAGCCCAGGGGAAAAAAGTCTCCGGCGTCCAGGACGGCGAAAGTCTTAAGGCCGTCAAGACGAAGCTGAAAAAAGAGGGCGTCATCGTCCTCGAAATCAGCGAGGGCTCGTCAATGCGCGCGGCCCGCCGCAGCTCGGTTTCCTTCACCTTCGGCAACCGTGTAAAGCTCACGGACCTTGCGAATGCAACGCGCCAGCTTGCCGTGCTGCTCTCGTCCGGCTTGCCGCTGATGGACGCGCTGTCC
>JBGPUS010000339.1:0-2785 GCA_041491325.1 Nitrospirota bacterium
AAAAATCTCATCTCAGCAAGGGGCTTTTTTATATCAGGGAAATTCTTTTTCAGATAGGTAATTGACTTTCGTATCTTCTGAAGCGATACGCCTTTGTCAATAAGCGTTTTGGCGACCTTGAGCTGGACGATGTCTTCAAACGAAAAGAGACGACCGGTTCCATAGCCGGACGCCTCTTTGATGGACGGCTTTATAAAATGGGTCCGGTCCCAGTAATCGATCTGGCGCTGGGTCAATGCCGTGAGCTTGACAACGGTTTTTGTATTGAATGACATAACTCCACCTCGCAGTATAATAAATACAATGATGTGTTTATAACATCAACTTATGGTTTATGTCAAGTTGTAATTGGAAGACTATCAGGGAGGGATTATATGGCATATGTGCCTAAAGATATGAGACCGCTAATAAGCCTAAGGTCCATGACGTCAGGTGCTGGTTTCAAAGAAAAGTACGGCCCGATCCCTTGCTTCATCCACACTCGCGCTGGCTTGTACCTTGGATGCAAGGTGGTGTCCGAATTTGTAATTTTGCGCGAAATAGTGAGTGAACTCCTTAAGCCTGCCCAACCTGTGCTGCGGCTGAAAACGCTCGTTTAGGGTATCGATAAAGTTGCCGTAAACCACGGGCAAAGACACCGCCGGTTCCGCAATCGCGCAGCCGTACACCTGCCTGGCGAGCTCGGCAAAAAGCCAGGGCTTTATCGCGGCCCCGCGGCCGAGCATCAGACCGTCTGCCTGTGAGATCCGTAGGCAGTTTTCCGCGTCCTCGACCGAGAAGATCCCGCCGTTGGCGATAACGGGGATTTTAAGCCATTCTTTTACTTTGGCAATGCACTCCCATCGCGGCCTCCTGGCAAAGGATTCTTTTTTGAGCCGTGCGTGGACCGAGAGCATGTCTATTCCCTCGTCCTGGAGCATTGTGCAAAAGGCCTTCAATTTCGGTTCGTCGAGTTCTATGCCGAGCCGGATCTTTGCGGAGAGGGGCAGTGAAGTGCGTTTCCTAGCCTCTGCCACAATGCGGCGGACCTCCTCCGGCCGTTCCATCAGACTGATGCCCGCACCCATCTTGCCGACCGCGGGGGCCGGGCAGCCCATGTTTAAATCGACAGCGTCGGCCTTATGTTTGTGAAGCGCATCGATGGCCCGCGCCAGCTCTTCGGCCCGGGAAATCAAAAGCTGATAGGAAAGCGGTTTTTCCGAGCCGGCCCTGAGCAAATAAGGGGATATCCCGGGATTTTCCATGGGGAGCCTTTTTGCCGCGAGCATCTCCGTGGAGGCAAGACCTACCCCGCCGAAACCGAACATGATTTGTCTGAGGGCGCTGTGAGTAAGGCCTGCCATTGGCGCCAGAAGTAATGGCGGACTGAGCTGAAGATTTCGAATTTGAAGAATTTTACCCGACACAATTCACATCATAACACTTGGCGTTGCAATGGCAAGTATTCTTTTGTGCGCCGGATGGCAAGCAATGAGTTTGCGTAGCGCCACGATCCGTTGATAGAAATCGCAGCTCCAAATGCTTATGGCTCAACGGTAATGGTTACGCTGTCTACGCCGGTGTTGCCGTTGGCGGCATCATAGGCATACACAGTCGCTTCATAGGTCCCGGGTTCTCGCACGTTCCATGTGCCTGAAAATTGGCTTGCGCTTCCGGCATACCGCAGAGGCAGGACCCCCACGCGCTTACCGTCCCTGCTCAACTGGGCAGCCACTTCAATGGTGTTCGCGTCCCACATGCCGTTGGGCGTGATCGGGCATCCGCACATCATGACGATGTTGGCATGAATGGTGACCGACTGGGGCGCTCCTTTCAATACCGTCTTCGCAGCCGGGGTCTTGACCTCCACCACGAAACCCGGCAGCTCCATGAGCCAGGCATCGCCCTTTATAATGTGCTTTCCCGGGACCACCCATTGGGTGGCGGACACCCTGTTGGCTGACTTCGGAATTCCTGAAGGACCGTAAGCACTCACCTCGATAAGCGTGGGCTTGTCGATATCAATGGTAGCGGTAAATTTGGCGGTGCTCTCATCGGAAAGAGGCACGCCCCGCGAGAGCGGTGTACTCATGATCCTGGCGGTGCTGCCCGTGCCGCCTACAGTGTCCCCCTTTGCAAGGACCTTACCAGTCCGCACATCCTTGATGATGATCTGGGCGCCCCCCATGCTGGTGCCCACGAATTTGGCGTCCTTGGACTTCACATACACCGTGATCTCCGTAGGGATCGCCAGTGCAGACGTTGCTGCCGCGGCAACAAGGATAAAACTAAAAAGCACGTGCTTTGCTTTCATACGTACGCTCCTCTCTTCATTCTTTTCTAATACAATGATATCATAGGAAACCACGAAGGAGGTTGTGAGTTTTTTAGCAGGGAAACACTCTATGGCCGCGGCCGATCTTTTTGAAAGCAGCGCGCAAGAGGAGATACGTCTCTAATAACCAAGCGGGTCCCAATCTTTGAACTTGATCACTTCCTCGCCGGGGTTCGGGAGCCCGGCGATCTTCCAGGCCTTGACCGGGTCTATGAATTGTTCTGTCACGCAGTTTCGAGGCTGGTGAACGTTCTTGCACACGAAGCGAACGATTGGGAAAAAATTATGTTTCCGGTAATAGTCCCTCAGAAACCTCAGGATGTCGAGTTTCTTTTCCGATAATTCTCCCACTCCTTCCCGCGCGGCGAGAACGCGCGCCACTGCTTCTGACCATTCGTTAAGATCGGCAAGGAACCCGTCATCGTCGACGGTTATTCTGAGCTCGTCCTGAACGATCACCGGCATAGGACC
>JBGPUS010000340.1:0-2781 GCA_041491325.1 Nitrospirota bacterium
GGAAAGGGGGCTGATGGTCGTGAAGATGACGATGGAAATCGCCGTCGTGGGGCCTGAGATGAGATGGCGGGAGGACCCGAACAAGGCCGCAATGATCGTCGGCACGATGGCGGTATAAATGCCGTAAACCGGGGGAAGGCCGGCAAGGATGGCAAAGGCCACGCCTTGGGGAAGGACGATGATCGCGCCGGTGACGCCGGCCAAAACATCCGCCCGCAGAGTGCGGCTGTTGACCAGGGGCCACCAGCCCGTCATGGGAAAAAATTTGCCGTTCAGCATGGTTTCCTTCTTTCACAATTCATGCGGCTTCATCTCCTCCGGTCAGCTTGAGAAAAATAGATTCGAGATGGCTGTCCGGCGCGCCGGCCATTCGGCCCAGCTCTTCGACGCTGCCTTCGGCAATGATTTTCCCCAGGTTGATAATGGCCACTCGCGTGCACATCTGCTCCACGATTTCGAGCGTGTGCGTGGACATGAAGACGGTCATGCCTCTGGATGCCAGGTCTTTGAAGATGTCTTTCACGAGGCGGGAGCCGCGTGGGTCCAGCCCGACCATGGGTTCGTCGACCACGAGAACTTTAGGCCGGTGGAGCAGCGCGGAGGCCATGACCAGGCGTTGCTTCATGCCGTGAGAAAAATTTTCAATGAGTTCATTCTTCCAATCAGGCAACCCGAAGAGCTCAAGCAACTCGTTTATTTTTCCGGCCGAATCCCGCATCTCGTAGAGGCGGGCGACGAAATGCATGAATTCCGTTGCCGTGAGCTTTTCATACAGGAACGGCCTGTCCGGGATGAAGCCGGTGATGAACTTGGCCTTCAGGGGCTCTTTCTGAACGTCGTAACCGCCGATTTGGACCGAGCCGTCCGTGGGCTGGTAGAGGCCGGCCATCATCTTGAGCGTCGTGGTTTTGCCGGCGCCGTTCGGACCGAGGAAGCCGAAGATCTCGCCCTGCGCAACGTTTAAGTTGATTCCGTTCACGGCAATGAGCTTGCCGTAGTTTTTCGTAAGGTTGGTGAGTTTGATCATAAATTAGTATATAACGAAAAAACAGTTAACCACACCCTGCACTCGTTTATGGCCGCGCCTTCGCAAGAGCAGGCTAGGCACAGCACACCCCACATTCGCGCTTCGCACTCATATGCGTTGGGTGCAGGCTCGTAAACGCCGGGCGCAGGCAGATGAACACGGATACTTCAAAAACAATCGAATTCCAGTCACCTGGTAGGTGAAAGCCTTAAAGTGAACGAATTTACTGGTTTTGTTTCATCTGCGTTCATCTGTGTTTATCTGTGGTTCCAGCCGCCGTTTTAAGGTTATTTATACTCCAGCACGTCCACCTTCAGTTTTCCCACGAGACGAAGAATTGAGGACTGTTTGTCCAGATTTCCCGTGGCGAACCGGATATGCGTGGCGTCCGCGGGGAACTGGTTGAAGGTGGGGTCCACCGCCATCCAGCCGCCAAGCCAGACCTCGGGCCAGGCATGGTAATAAAAGCCGTCTTCCATATAAACGATCCCGGCGACCATGCGCGTCGGGATGCCCGAGGCGCGGGCCAGCGCCGTATAGAGCGCCGTGTGTTCGTTACAGTCGCCCTCGCGCCGATCAAGGACTTCGAGCGCGCTCGGAATGCTCACGACCGGTTTTTTTGCAAGAGCCGTGTAGACCCAGTCGTTCAGCTTCTTTGCCGCTTCATGCGCATTGCGTTCTCCGGACAAAATCTTCGCGGCCTGGTTCCTGATTCTTTTGTCGTCGCTCTGGATGAAGGCATTCGGCTGCAGATATTCGTTCTGTGCTTTTTCCGCATAGGGCAGTCGATAGGCTTCGGGATAGTCCTGTACGCGTATTTCCACGGCATCGCCCGTTTGCGTTTGCCGGTCGCCTGCAAGCTGAAAACCGTCAAGAGAAACTCCCTTGAGCCGGGCGCTCAGGTATTTCACCTGGAAGGAGTCTTTTATCGGAGCGGAGGGGATCCTGGTCAGCGCGATGATATCAAGGACGGGCCCCCGCTTATCAAGCTTCTTGGCGTCCAGCGCGTTTTCCCGCAAAAGCGTATAGCCCAGCTGGCTCTCTTCCTTGATGGTCTCCCCATCCTGAGTGACCCACGAGGTGGTTTCCATGCCCTGGAAGGACTCCTGTAGTTTGTAGACGGTCTGCTCCTGGTCCCCCACCTTGATGCGTTCACTCGAAGCCACCGTGACAAGCGCGTCTTCCGTGCTCATGGTGGCGGGGCTGAACAGGGGGAAGCGGTATTTTCTGCCGGGCTCCAGCCCGAGGAGAACGAGAGCAGGTTTGACGTTCGGCGAAAGATAAGGAGGATCACGCAACGGAATGCGTTCCGTGCGGTTTTTTCCGCCCGTCAGGATGTCCAGAACCATTTTTTTGCCGACCACCGCGCCTTTGATCTGCATGGAGGAGGCTTCCGACGACATGGAAAAATCGAAATATTTGAGCAGGAAATTCTTCGATGTGTAGCTGTTGATGACGGTCTTGACCCTTTGAACCGAGCCAAGGACAAGGATGTCAAGCTCCGATTCCTCATACAGGTGGTATGCCTCCGCCTCGGACGCGATGCTGGTGTGGGCGTAGCCGATTTTCCTGTCCTGCTGGTAGATGCCGAACCATTCGTCTCCCGCGCGGACGCCTTCTTGGGTGATAACATCAAGAGCGATGACCGCGGTGGGACGGAGGTACGTGCGCTCGATGAGGATGCCGAGCATCACGAACCAGAACAGGAGAATAAGAGTACTGATGGTTTTTTTCAGCATAGGAAACACACGGTA
>JBGPUS010000341.1:0-2778 GCA_041491325.1 Nitrospirota bacterium
GCCCGTACCCCGCCCTGGAGAGCTAGCCGCACGGCTTCAGGAAGCGGCAGTTTCGTCTGCTTGCGGTCGGTAATCAGGTAAAGTTTGAAATCGACTGACAAAGGCACCCTCCGCGTAAGGAGTCAAAGCTCATAGGTCGTAGTTCATAGCGACCAGCTATCAACTACCCGCTATGAAGCTCCTATCATCCCCTCAAGCGGGCTGCTGGCCGTTGCATACAGCTTCCTCGGTATGCGCCCTGCCTTGTACGCAAGTCTGCCCGCGAGCACGCCGTATTTCATGGCCTCGGCCATGGCAATCGGGTCCTTTGCTCCCGCGATCGCGGTATTCAGGAGCACTGCGTCACAGCCGAGTTCCATGGCGAACGCCACGTCCGACGCCGTGCCCACGCCCGCGTCGACAATGATAGGCACCTTCACGGTTTCCATGATGATCCGGAGGTTATACGGGTTTCTGATACCAAGACCGGAGCCGATCGGCGCGGCCAAAGGCATGATCGCCGGACAGCCGCTATCGACAAGCTTCTTTGCCATGATGGGATCGTCGCCCATGTACGGCAATACAATGAGCCCCTCCTTCACCAGCACCCTGGCCGCCTCAAGGGTTGCCTCGTTGTCCGGAAACAGGGTCTTGTCATCGCCGATCACTTCGAGCTTCACCAGCTTGGTGATCCCCGCTTCGGCGGCAAGCATGGCTGTTCGGATCGCGTCTTTCGCGGTATAACAACCCGCGGTATTCGGCAGGATCTTGTACTTCTTGGGATCGATATAGTCGAGAAGGTTCTCCTTGTTTTTGTCGATGATGTTCACGCGCCGGACCGATACCGTCACCACGTCCGTGCCCGAGCTCTCGATCGCCTTCTTCGTTTCCGCAAAATCCTTGTACTTGCCCGTCCCCACCCAGAGCCGGGAGTTGAATGTAATGCCCGCAATCACAAGCTTGTCGTCAGTCATCGTTACACCTCAAGTAGAGCGTCGCTTATATTACTCATCCCCCGGACATAAAACTCACAATCTCCAGGCTGTCGCCGTCTTGCATCTTGGTAGAACCGTACTTGTCTTTCTTCACGATCTCCATGTTCAGCTCGACCGCAACGCGCTGCGGCTCCACCTTCAGAAACTCCAGCAAACCGAGAACCGTCAGACCGTCCGGTGTCCGTTTTTTCTCCCCGTTGACGGTGAGCTCCATGCGTCTTGCCTCCTTCAAAAAAAGAAAAAGCCACGCGGCGGCGTGGCTCGAAAGGTTGCTGTCCTACACTACTCGCCTTCCCTACGCCGGCACTACCCGGATCAGGTTCCAAGGGTCGTCCTATCGAGAACTCTCAGCCCCAACAACGGGGCTCCCCCAGCTTTATGTGTTTATAGAATACGGCATGATGCTGCGAAAGTCAAATATTTTATAAGAAAGAAATGACGCGATAGCAGTTCCGCGCCGGTTACACATCGAGGATCACTTCCGCTTGCCATCCCCCGGCGATCTTATGAACTGTGTAATTATGGAGCGAAACGGCCTTAACATCGGCAAGAAGCTCGTGGCGGTCAGGCGAAATTTGTTCACCGGACAGTGTTCCCCGCAAGCGCCACCGACCTTCCGTCCGAGCTATGGTGAGAACGAAATTGTTGAACAGGAGAAGCTCCGCGTCTTTGTAAAAGATCAATTCCTGCAAAAAATGGAAGAGCAGCATCTCCGCGCTCTCCGCCGTTACCTCGATCTTCTTTTCGATGCTGCGCCTGATCTTCGCGGGGTCCTGCACCATCGTATTGACAAGGGCGAGGGCGGACTGCTTGAATAGTTCCGCAAGCGTCCCGCCTCTCGCTTCAAAGGCAACGTCGGCTATTGCGACATCTTCAAGAAAGCGGTACGGCATGTCATCCCTTCACGTTTCCGAGCGGCAGCAGTTTCACGACCGGCAACGATATCCCGGCGAGCGACGCAGCCTTGACCACTTCGTCAATGTCTTTGTACGCAAATCCGGCCTCTTCAGCAGCGCCGGAATTGCTCACGGATTTGACGTAGATACCCCGCTCTTCAAGGCCCCGCAAAAGCTCCGAACCTCTGACCATCCGTTTCGCTTTGGCCCTGCTCATGGTCCGTCCGCTGCCGTGCGCCGTCGAACAGAAGGTTGTTCTTGCATTCGGTCCGCCCACGAGCAGATAGCTCCCGGTCTCCATGGAGCCGCCGATGATTACCGGCGATCCGTCCTCGCGGTAGAATCCGGGAATTTCAGGCCTTCCGGGATTGTAGCATCCGGTCGCCCCCTTGCGATGAACGATCAGTTCTTTAATTGTTCCATCCACCTCATGCTTTTCAACGCTCCCCCGGTTATGGGCTATATCGAACACCATGTTCATGCCGAGCTCTTCGGGGCTTTTGTTGAACTGTTCGGAGAACACTTCCCGGATCCGGTGCAGAATGACCTGCCGGTTGGCAAAACTCATATTCACTCCGCAGCCCATGGCTTTGTAGTAGTCCTGGCCCTCGCGGGACAGAAACGGAGCGCTCGCGAGTTCGCGGTCGAGGATCCTGATGCCGTACTTTTTTTCCATGACGGACAGGAACAAGGTGAGGTAATCCGTGGCGATCTGGTGGCCGAAGCCCCGGGAGCCGCAGTGAAACATCACGACGACCTGCTCGGGAAAAAAACCCCACTTTGCGGCGAGCTTCTCGTTCAGGATATTTTCGGGCTTGACCCACTGTATCTCCAGGTAATGATTGCCGGAGCCGAGCGTGCCGATCTGGTTATATCCCCGCTCCACCGCGCGGTGTGAGACAGTCGCC
>JBGPUS010000342.1:0-2747 GCA_041491325.1 Nitrospirota bacterium
GTTGATAAGCCCCGCCGCTTCAGCGGCTTCGATCATGGCGAGGCCGATCCGGTCCTTAACGCTCGCGAGTGGATTGGATTTTTCGAGTTTAGCTACGACCTCGGCCCTGAGCCCGCTCGTCAATCTGTTGATCCTGACCAGGGGCGTGTTGCCGATGGTCTGTGTTACGTCGGAGTAGATCCTTGCCATGGGGCTCCTTTCAAAGGGCTTGATTCAAAATAGAAACGACATAATCATAAATCTTCCCCGCCTTTGGAAAAGAAGCGGTTAGGAGGGATTTTACGACGGACGTAGGTATGTACATGCTATTATAAGACGGTTAATATATCACGCCGGCCCCAGCGGCGACATTGCGCGCATCCGGGCAACTATTTCAGGCAGCACGCCTATGACGTAATCTATCTCTTCTTTGGTGTTGTCCTGCCCGAGCGAGAACCGCAAGGCGCCGCGGCAAAGCTCGTGAGATATGCCCATGGCAAGCAGAACGTGTGAAGGCTCCCCTGTTCCCGAAGTGCAGGCCGAGCCGGACGATACCGACACGCCCTTCAGGTCCAGTTCGAGCAGCAGGGCCTCGGCTTCGACAAACGGAAAAGATATGTTCAGGGTATTGGGAAGTCTCGACGTGGGATGGCCGTTCACGGTCACATGAGGTATCTTCTCCATCAGCCCCTTCTCCAACCGGTCACGCAGCGACTTCATCATCCGGGCTTCGTCCTCGATTCCCTCCCAGCAACTGAATTGCGCCGCCTTTGCGAACCCTACGATGCCCGCGACATTTTCAGTGCCGGCGCGCCGGTTTTCCTCCTGGTGGCCTCCGTAGATCAACGGCTTCAGCGGCGTGCCTTCCCGGATATACAGAGCGCCCACGCCCTTCGGCCCCTGGATCTTATGGGCCGAAAGGGACAGCAGGTCCACTCCCATGGCATCCACCCTGAACGGAATTTTGCAGAAGCTTTGCACGGCGTCGGTGTGAAAAAGAATGCCCCGCTCTTTCGCCACACTCCCGATTTCGGGAATGGGGTTGATCGCACCTGTCTCGTTGTTCGCGTGCATGAGGGAGAGCAATATCGTGTCTTTCCGGAGCGCCGCTGACAGAGCTTCAATGGTGATGACGCCGGCCCCATCGGGCTTTACATAGGTAACTTCAAAACCTTCTTCCTCCAGCGAGGCACACGTATTCAACACTGCGGGGTGTTCCACGGCCGAGGTGACGATATGTTTTCCTTTGCCCCGAAGCGCAAGGGCCGCGCCGCGCAGCGCCATGTTGTCCGCTTCGGTCCCCGAGCCCGTAAAGCAGATGCATTCCTTGTTCGCGGCTCCAAGGATGCGGGCAAGCGTTTCGCGGGACTCTTCCACCGCTTTCCTCGCCTCCCGGCCCGCGGAATAGACCGCTGAGGCATTGCCGTATTTCGCCGTGAGATACGGCAGCATGGCGTCCAGCACTTCCGGTGCAAGCGGGGAGGTTGCGTTGTTGTCTAAATACACCTTCATAATTCCGTCCTTGTCATCATTCTGAGCTCAACATATCATCCGGCCTGGTTTACTTTGAGGTAAAAATAAATTCAGCTATATACAGGAGCAGCAGCACGAACCACCCGCCGAGGATGATGAATTCGAGCGTGGCGCGGTAGGAGACGCTGAAATTCTCGGTTGCCATGGAATACACGTCCTCGAGCGTGTCGAGTTTTTCCTTAATCTCAATTTTCCAGCTTTCCAGGTGAAACTTTTTTGATATCAGGGAATAGAGTTTCGCGGAATACCAGTCTCCGATCAGTTTGATGTTCCGCTCCACGGCCTCCGACTCGAGAATGGACTGCGTCCGTATTTCGATGATCTCTTTTACGACTCTTCTGACCTCGCCGGACCTGATGATAGGAAGCCGTTTCGAGACACCCATGAGACGCAGAGTCTTTTCAAGCCGTTTGTCGAGATCGTAGTCGAGGATCCTCGATTTCAGGAGCTGGAGATTGGCAATTTCGAACAGCTCGATATTGCTCACGAAGTCGCCGGTGGAATCGAAGATAAAAGCGCCGTCCCAATCCACGATCGTGATATCGTCCTTGCCGTATTTCAGGTAGGACGACAGCGTGGCCTCCACCTCTTCCTCGTCGAGGGAAATTGTTTCGTTTTTCAAAAAAGCCGCGATCTTGTCTCCGTGCAAGGACAGGTACACTTCGGGGTCGCCGCTGTAGCCCGATATGCAGTACACGCTGTACTCTTCGTCGAATTGCGGGTCGCAGCCGAACTCTCCCAGGACCTTTCTGCACTCGCTGATGAGCGAACGCTTGAACTCAAGTGTGGTATCGGACAGGATGTCATCCCTATCCAGCGAAGCTTCGACCACCACCACGTCCGGGAGGTATGCTTTGACGAGGAAGTCTACGACGACGCCGTCGACCTGGTGTTTCTCGACTTTGATGATTTTCTGCTTCGGGATGACGTCCGGATAGCTCGGGGCGCTCTTGACCGTCTTGATCTCAACGACCTCGGAAGTCTCGAGATTCATTTCGGTCTCGCCGAAGAGGAACACCACCAGCGTTCCGGGTACTTTTTTTGTTTCCGTTTCCATACGGGGCGTCCTATCAGTTTATCGAAAGACTTTTTTCAGGGTCTTCTCCGTGTCGATAACATGATTTTGAGCCTTTTACAGCGGCGGCAACATGCACGTTAAGATTTTTAGACGGAGATACTCTTCATCTCGTAAGCCGTATGCCCGACGCTGGATGACTCTGATCTTGTTGTTTAGA
>JBGPUS010000343.1:0-2736 GCA_041491325.1 Nitrospirota bacterium
ACGGATGCGGTGCTGAAGAACAAGTTCTAAATTCGAATATCTAAACACTAAACAATGTTAAAATTAAAAAAAGAATCTCCTCCCAGCAAGCTGCGGTGCATCTGATTATGACTTTCACCCCTCCCTTGATGGGAGGGGATTAAGGGGAGGGTGAAGGATCAGGCGTTCGTCCTCATCACCCCCACCTAACCTTCCCCATCAAGGGGGAGGGACCTAAGAGGTAACCCTGTAGCAAGCTACAGGGAATGGCAAGTTCAAGCGGTTTAGATTTTTGGAATTTGGGATTTATTTAGAATTTCGATATTAGGATTTTACTGTTATGACCTCCTACTCCGAAATACGAGAAGCCATGACGCACTACCGCTGGCTCAACGATACAGCGGACATTGCGCTCGTGTATTATCTCTTCTATCGTTTGCTCCTGCTCATCAAGGGCACCCGCGCGTTCCAGATGCTGATCGGCATCGGACTCATCGTGCTCGTGCTCATTGCGTCACAGGCGTTCGAATTCTACACCCTCGACTGGCTCATCCACAGTTTCTGGTCTCAAATCGTGCTTGCCGTCGTGATCCTGTTCCAGCCCGAGATCAGGCGCACCCTCGCCCGCGTGGGAGAGGGCCACCTGTTCCGTTCAATGTCCTCCGTCGAAAGTTCCAAGTTCATAGAAGAAACCGTCAAGGCCGCGGTCTCCATGGCGAACAAGCGCATCGGCGCGCTCATCGTGCTCGAACGCGACACGGATCTCACGACCATCGTGGAGATGGGCACCGAACTCGACGCCAAGGTCACCAAGGAAATTCTCGTGAGCATTTTCCTCCCCTATTCGCCCATACACGACGGGGCCGCGATTATCCGGAACGGCAGGATCGTCGCCGCCGGATGTTTCCTGCCGCTCACGCTTTCCTCGAATCTTTCAAAAGCGCTCGGCACGCGCCACCGCGCCGCGTTCGGGCTCACGGAAGAGAGCGACGCCGTGGTGGTCGTCGTCTCCGAGGAAACCGGGGAAATCTCCGTGGTCAGAAACGGGGCTGTGGAACATAACGCGGACGCGCCGGCGCTCAGGAAAACGCTGTCCGAAATTTTCGTCAAGTCGGTCAAAAAGAAGGGCCGGTGAAACGACCATGAACCTCCGAAGCATCCTGTTCGATAATTGGGGCATTAAGCTCGTATCGCTCGTCCTCTCGCTCACGCTCTGGTTCTATGTCACGTCAAAAGGGAAGTCTGAGATGACGCTCACGGCGCCGCTGGAACTGCGCAACATTCCCCAGGGGATGACCATCGTGGGCGACGTACCCGGCTATGTGGACGTGCGCGTGCAGGGACAGGAGCGGCTGCTCCGGGACATCACGATCGGCAAGAAGGTAAGCGGCATTCTCGACCTGTCCTTGACCAGGGATGGAGAAAACTCGGTGCGCATCTCGCCGGACGATATCAGGCGTCCGGCTGGAGTCGCCGTAACGTATATGTCGCCGTCCGTAATCAAAGTAAAACTCGAACCGCTCATGCGGAAAGTCTTCAAGCTGAAACCGCTTTTGCACGGGGCTCCCGCCACGGGATACCGCGTTGCGGGAATCAAGGTCACGCCGACGAAGATCACAATCGAAGGCCCGGCAAGCGCGATGGGGGCATTCGACAGGCTGCAGACCATGCCGATCGACATCCAAGGGGCCAAAGAGAATATGACCCTGGAGCCCAAGATAGACTACCAGGGACAGCCGGTAAAACTGCTTGAAAAAAATATTTCCATGCGAATATTTGTTGAAAGGATAAGGCAATGAGGAAACTCTTCGGGACCGACGGCGTCAGGGGCGTGGCAAATAAAGAACCCATGACCTCCGAGATGGCGATGCGCATCGGACGGGCAGCGGCGCACGTATTTCGCGATTCGCCCCGGAGGCACAGCATTGTCATCGGCAAAGACACGAGGCTGTCCGGATACATGATAGAAAGCGCGCTTACCTCCGGGCTGTGCTCGATGGGCATGGACGTGCTGCTTATCGGCCCGGTCCCGACGCCGGGCATCGCGTTCCTGACGCGCAGCCTCAGGGCGGATGCCGGCGTGGTGATTTCCGCCTCGCACAATCCGTATGAGGACAACGGCATCAAGTTTTTCGGCCGCGACGGCTTCAAACTTCCCGACGGAATTGAAAAGCGCATGGAAGAATTGATCTTCTCCGGCGCAGTCGATTCCATCCGGCCGACGGCGGCGGAGATCGGCAAGGCGTTCCGGATCGATGACGCGATCGGCAGATACAATGAATTTGTAAAGTCTTCCATCCCGCGCGGCATGGACCTTTCCGGCCTCCGCGTGGTCGTGGATTCGGCGAACGGCGCGGCCTATAAGATCGGCCCGCGCGTCCTGTTCGAACTCGGGGCGGACGTGGTCTCGCTTCACGACAAGCCGAACGGCGTCAATATCAACAAGGACTGCGGCGCCCTCCACCCGGGCGAGGTCTCGC
Source organism: Nitrospirota bacterium (assembly GCA_041491325.1). GTDB lineage: Bacteria > Nitrospirota > UBA9217 > UBA9217 > UBA9217 > JBAZLV01. The sequence goes on from JBGPUS010000343.1 coordinate 2,460, forward strand.
GTACCGTGGCCGACGGAAAGGCGCACATCGGAATTGCGTTCGACGGGGACGCGGACCGTGTGATCTTCTGCGACGAAAAAGGCGCCATCGTCGACGGCGACGCCGTTATGGCCATCTGCGCGCTCCAGATGATGAAGGAAGGCAGGCTCAAGCAAAATACCCTCGTGGCCACGGTCATGAGCAATCTCGGTTTGGAACTGATGATGCAAAAGGCAGGCGGTAAACTCGTCCGCTCCGCCGTCGGCGACCGCTACGTCATGGAAAAAATGATCGAGGG
>JBGPUS010000344.1:0-2733 GCA_041491325.1 Nitrospirota bacterium
AATAGTACCCGATGATGTCGATATCGGGCAGGATCGAACAGCCGACAGACAGGACCCAGAACCTTGTGGGCAACTTCTCCGGGGAGTACATCTTTCCGAGCGTGCCTGCCGCGAATATATGGGTGAAGGTTGTCGGCATAGCTTGGGGTAACTGCGCTTACGCCCTCCTTTTCACCAGGAGCCCGGCGAGATAAAAGAACATCGCCGTATACGCGGCGAGTATAAGCACGGAGCGAACCGATGGATCATGGCCCGCCGCGAGCGCGCGCAGGACCAGGCTTGCGTGGGTAAGCGGATAAATCAGGACGAGGTTTTCAAAGAGTTTCGGCAACCGGTCGGGCGAAAAGAACGTGCCGGCGAGGAACGACATGGGGAGGATGAAAAAACTGTTAAAGTTCGCCATGTCCTCGTGCGTGGCGGCGACCATGGCCGCTGCCACGCCCGCGGCGCCGAAACAGAGCGACGTCAGGATCAGCACGACAAAAAACAAAACCGACAGGTGCAAATGCACGCCGGAGACGATTCCGACAACCATCAGGGTGAGCGCCGAGAAGAGCCCTCGCATAAGCCCGATGAGCGACCTGCCGAGGACAATGTCCCACGGGCCCACGGGCGAGACCAGCACTTCTTCGAGCGTCTTCGTGTAGAGCTTGCTGATGTTGAGCGAGGTCGAGACCGGGCCAAAACTGCTGTTCATCGCGGAAAGCGCGAGGATGCCGGGCAGGACGAACTCGAGATATGTTCCGCCGTTTACGTTCATGCCCCTGCCGAGTCCCCAACCGAATGTAACGAGGTAAAGGAGCGGCATGACCATGCTCGAAGCCAAAAAACGCCAGGGCTTCTTGCGGACCAGGAGCATTTCTTTCCAGAAGATCGGGTAGAAGTTCATATATATTCTAATCCTAAGCCGGACAAACCGGAATCAAGAATTTTAGACGGGATTACGGGATGGTAAATCCGATCAACCACTTTTGAATCCTGTCAATCCTGTTATCCCGTCAAACAATTTTAGATTTTTCTTCCCATTTGGACAAGTTAAACCGCGTAGAATTGCATCATCGTTTAGAGTTACCTATTCCGAGTTTACCGTTACGTTACCCTTCAATCTTCTCTCCCGTCAGCTTGATAAACACGTCCTCGAGCGTCGCGTCCCGGATAAGAAGATCGCAGCCCAAACCCCGGCCCGCATCCATCGCCTCTTCCCGCGTCGCAAAAAACTTCCGCGGGACATCGTGCCTGCCGATGCATTCGAGCGCCACGTGCCCCACGCCCGCCTTCAGCACATATGGCCTGTCCAGAGCGATGATTTTCCCCGCGCGCATGATGGCCACCCGGTCACAGAGGGCGTCCGCCTCTTCGATGTAGTGGGTCGTCAGCATAACCGTGATGCCGATCCGTTTGAGCGATTCGATGAGCTCCCAGATCATTCTTCTCGCCTGCGGGTCAAGTCCTACCGTGGGTTCATCCATGAAGAGGACGGATGGTCGGTGCATAAGTCCGCGCGCGATCAGGAGCCTCCTGCGCATGCCGCCGGAAAGGTGCTCAACCGGCATGTCTTTCTTTTCCCAAAGCCCGGCAAAGCGGAGAAGTTCTTCTGTCCGCGCGGCCCGGTCCGCAGGCTTCATCTTGTGGAGCCTGCCGTGGTAGTCGAGGTTCTCGGCGCAGGTGAGGTCGATGTCGAGGTTCAGCATCTGCGGCACCACGCCGATCGAGCGCTTCACGAGCAACGGGTCGGACGCAACGTCATATCCGGCCACCGAAGCGGTTCCGGACGTAGGCTCAATGAGCGTCGTAAGCATGCGGATGGTCGTCGTCTTGCCGGCGCCGTTCGGACCGAGAAGCCCGAATACTTCTCCTTTGCCGACCCGGAAACTGACGGACTGCACGGCGCCGAGTTCGTCGAAGAATTTAGTAAGATTGCGAGTTTCTATCATAAAATATTTGCCCCGATAGAGCTATGATAAATCCTGATTTCACCTGAAAATACCAATATGACCAGCTGGAAATATTGTCTATAAAAATCTCCCCTAACCCCTCTTTTCCAAAGAGGGGAGAGAGAATCCCCCTTTGAAAAAGGGGGACGAAGAGGGATCATTCTCCGCTGTAAGCGTCAGCGTATGAACGTTTCATAGTTTTTAAAAACCGTTACCCGTGTCAAAAGTTTGCGCTTTGTGTTGCTTATGGCTCCAGAACTTCAATCATCCATTTCGATCCCGTACGTTTTGATCTTGCGGTGCAGGTTGCTGCGTTCCACGCCGATGACGTCCGCGGTCTTGCTCACATTGCCGTCGTTTTCCTTGAGCTTTTGTGTGATGAACACCCGCTCGAACTCAGCGCGGGCGTCCTTGAGCGTGGAAAATTTCCATTGCTGTCCCGAAGCGGTGACGGCCGGGTGTTCCTCCACATGCGCGCCGCTGATGGGCGGAGGCACATCCCCGACGGCAAACGCGGGGCCGGGGACCATGATAATCAGCCGCTCAATGATGTTCCGCAGCTCACGCACGTTTCCCGGCCACCGGTAGCGGATAAAAAGCGCGAGCGCTTCGTCGTCGATCGTCTTTGGTTTCTGGCCGTATTCTCCGGAGAATTCCCGCAGGAAATGGCGCACGAGCAGCGGGATGTCGTCGGCCCGGTCGCGAAGCGGCGGCACTTCAAGAGGAATCACGTTCAACCGATAGTAGAGGTCCTCGCGGAAAGACCCCTTCTTGATTTCCTCGGCAAGGTCCTTGTTCG
>JBGPUS010000345.1:0-2731 GCA_041491325.1 Nitrospirota bacterium
ATCACGAAAATTCAGACGTTCCTCCTGCTCGCGACGTTTGCCGGCGTTCTTTTCAAGTTCGAGCCGTTCGCATCGATTACGGCCCTTTCGCTTCTCATTATCTCTTTGCCGGCCTATTTACAATATAATTGGGACCTCGTGACGTTGTTCCTCATTTTCACCGGCGTTTCGCTCTATCTTCAGTCGAAAGCCGAAGCGTCCCGTCCAAACCCTTCGTGAAGGACGCCATGACCCAGGAAGTCGTCATCATCAGCGCGGTCAGGACCGCGATCGGCAAGTTCGGCCGGTCCTTGAAGAATATCCCTGCGCCGCGACTCGGCGGTGTCGTAGTAAAAGAAGCTTTGAAACGGGCGGGGATCCAGGCAGCGCAGGTCGATGAAGTCATCATGGGAAATGTGCTCACCGCGGGTCTGGGGCAGAACCCGGCCCGGCAGGCAGCGGTCTACGCAGGGCTTTCGGATGAAACCGGCTCTTTGACGATTAACAAGGTGTGCGGGTCCGGTCTGAAGGCGGTCATGCTCGCGGCGCAGGCCATAAAAGCGGGCGATGCGAACGTTGTCGTCGCGGGCGGCATGGAAAACATGAGCGCGGCGCCTTTTCTGGTGAACGATATGCGGTGGGGAAAGAAATTCGGCGATGCGCCTCTTGTCGACTCCATGCTGCGCGACGGTTTGTGGGACGTGTACAATAACTTTCTGATGGGGATCACGGGAGAGCGCATCGCGGAAAAATTCGGCATCACCCGTGTGGAGGCGGATGCGTTCAGCCTGGAGAGCCATCGCAGGGCGTCACGCGCTCGCGGCGAGGGTGACTTCAAGCAAGAAATCATTCCCGTTGATATCGACGGGCGGTCCTTCGATAAAGACGAATGCATCCGTGAAGATGCTTCAGGCGAGAAGCTTGCGTCGCTTCCGACTGTGTTCAAACAGGGCGGCATTCTTACGGCGGGGAACAGCTCTCAACTGAGCGACGGCGCTGCCGCGCTGGTTGTCGCTTCCGGCCAGGTTGCCAGGGCCTCAGGGCTTGTTCCTCTGGCTCGAATCATCGGCTATGCGACAAGCGGTACGCAGCCGGAAGATGTGATGGAGGCCCCGATCCCGACGGTCAGGAAGCTTCTTGCCAAGACCGGCTTCAAAATTGAGGACATTGACCTTGTCGAGCACAACGAGGCTTACGCTCCCGCATCAATCGCGGTTTCAAGGGCGTTGGGCATTGATCCGGCAAAGCTGAATATTCGAGGAGGCGCGGTTGCGTTGGGACATCCCATAGGCTGCAGCGGGGCCCGGGTCCTTGTTACGCTGCTTCATGCCTTAAAGGACAAGGGATTGAAGCGGGGGCTCGCTACCCTTTGTTTGGGCGGCGGCAATGCCGTGGCGATGATTGTCGAAAGATAGCGATTTAATTTCCTCCTATCAGAACGGCAAGAATTTTTTTGCCACAGAGCGCACAGAGGGCACAGAGAAAGGCATCCCACCAAGGGGGGGGATTATGGTCTCATAGTTATGTACATACATATGTCATAAAATCCCTCCCAACCTCCCTTTTCCAAAGGGAGGGATCCCCTCTTTAGATAAAGAGGGGCGGGGGGAGATTTGTAATTATGTCGTTTCTATTTTGAGACGATTGGATTAATTAAGCCGAGCGACCATGTTTTACACACAAGATCAAAAAAATATCATCTCCGTGCTCTATCCGGGCAAGGACCATCACGAACTCCTCGATGGTCTGGGCACCTTTTTCGAGCGCGAGGTACTGCCTTCGGCGAAGATGATCGATCAGCAAGAGCTCTTCCCGAAACAGAACCTGGATAAAATTGCCAAGCTGGGCGTCACGGCCCTTCCGTTTTCCGTCGAGCACGGGGGTCGCGGCCTTCCCTTGCCCGTTTACCTTGCAACACTGGAAATGCTGGCAAAGGCTTGCGCTAATACCGCCCTTCCTGTATCGATCCAGGGCATGGTTTGCGAAGGTATCTGCTTATTCGGGAATGCGGCGCAAAAGAAAGAATATTTAAAAGAGCGGGGACTTGTCGATGGAACGGGGCTCATTGCCTTTGCCCTGACCGAGGCCTGTTGCGGCTCGGATGCAAAGTCTCTCCGGACAACGGCGGAGCGATCCGGTACGGACTTCATTCTGAACGGTAACAAAATGCTGATCTCGAACGCGGGGGTGGCCGAGGTCATCCTGATTTTCGCAAGGACGGACAAAGGGATCTCAGCTTTTCTTGTGCCGAGAGAGACGCCGGGCTGCACGGTCATGAAGACTATTCCGAAGCTCGGGTTCAAAGGGAATGCCCTTTCCGCGATCCAGTTTCAGCAGTGCGCCGTGCCGCGTGAAAACCTTCTTGGAGAAGAAGGACAGGGATTGGAGTACGCAAAGCAGATCCTGAATTTCGGGAGGCTTTCAACGGCCGTGATCGGCATCGGCATTGCGCAGGCTGCCTTTGAGAAGGCGCTGTCCTACGGAAAGAAACGAAAAGCTTTCGGCAAGAGCATCGGGGATTTTCAGCTTATCCAGGAAAAGCTCGCGGACATGGCAACCGGGATTCAGGCTGCGCGGCTCCTCGTGTATCATGCCGCGGCGCTCAAGGAGATGGGGGCCGACATTGCCCGGGAGGCAGCGCAAGCCAAGCTTGCTTCAGCGGAAGCATCAGTCCGCGTGTGCGATGCCGCACTCCAGATTCACGGCGGGTACGGATATATCGATGAATATGATGTTCATCGCCACTGGAGGG
>JBGPUS010000346.1:0-2720 GCA_041491325.1 Nitrospirota bacterium
AAGCTCGTGGTGACCGGTAATTCACTCAATGCGTTCAGCCTCGCCCTTGCCATGAAGCAGATGTATACGCGGGACGTCACGTTTATTCCCTATCAATTCAATCTGCCCCAGTCCTTTGCAGAAGTGCTTCGTGAAGAGGACATCTCCGTGGCCCTCGCCAAGCCGGTCAAGCTCATCGGCGAAGACGTTTTGGAAGCCCTTGAACTCGATGACGGCGAACGCATTTCCTGCGAAGCGATCATGGCTTCCTTCGGGGTACGGTTGAACGATGAGTTTTTTTCAGGACTCGGCTTAAAAAGGGACTCCATGGGCTTCAAATATGTCGTGGGCAGTTCGTATGAATCATCCTTGGATGGGCTTTATATCGTGGGGCCGCTTAACACGGGTCACGATCAAGTCGTGATTGCCGCGGGAGAGGGCGCCGTGGCGGCCATCGACATCAATAAGCGGCTTTTGGACGAGGCTTGGAAATAGGAATGGGCACTAAAAACGGGACTTCTTCGGGCAGCCTACTCCCACCTAAATATCAACGACCCGATAGAAATAAACAGCGCGGTCATGAGTGCGAGGACCGCAAGGTGCGGGGCGATGTCCCCAAAACCGGCGCCCTCGGTCATGATCGACCGCGCGCCGTCCACGAGATGCGTGAGCGGCAGGAATTGGGCTACTTTTTGGACGACCGGGTTCGTGCCTTCGAGCGAGAACCAGACGCCGGAGAGCAGCATCATGGGCCAGGTAATGAGGTTCAGCAATCCGCCGGCGAGCTCTTCGCTCGAAAGCCGCGCTGAAACGAGCAGCCCGAGAGAGATCATGCAGATCGCTCCGAGCGTAGAGACGAGAAACAGGTTTGCGTACGAGCCGCGCATCTGGAAGTGGATAAAGTAGTTGCAGCCCGCGTACACGGCCACGGTAATGGTCAAAATTAAAAGTAAGCGAGATACCATCTGCGCAAGCAGGAACTCGAACGGCCGCAGCGGCGTTGCCTTGAGGCGTTTCAGAAAGCCGTTTTTCCGGTACCGGACGATCACGAACCCCACGCCGAAAAGGCAGCTAAACATCATATTCATGGCCAGGATGCCCGGCACGACCCAGTCCACGTAGCGGATTTCGCGTCCCTGGACCGTCAGTCGTTCATACCCCTTGTTGCCGGTCCCGCCAAGGAGGCGTTCGAGGATATAGCCGTTGGGAGCGTCGGCATTGACCCAGTACTGTTTGCCGTGGCTCATGTCAATCAGCATGTCGAGCTGAAAATGACCGACTTTGTCGATGGCTTTCTCCCGGTCGTCGACGGGAATGAACTGTACGTATTTTGTTTTAAAAAATTGAGACTCAGCCGGTTTCAGGCCTTCGGTGCTTCCGAACACGCCGACTTTGTATAACGGTTTGGGATCTCCGGAAAAAACCATGGCGAAGCCGAGGACAAGCAGCAGCGGGAAGAAAATATTCCAGCCGAAGGACGATTTGTCGCGCAGGAACTCCATGTTTCTTGCGTGCAGTATGGCGAAAAAGCGTTTCATGCTCAGCTCCTCAATTGTTTCCCGGTGAGCGCGATGAATAGGTCCTCAAGGCTCCAGGATCGCATGTTCATGCGGGAAAGCGAGACGTTTCGGCCAAGAAGGATTTTGATCGTGCCGTCAATGTCATGGGTCTGGATTTCACACCAGCCCGGCTGTTTTGAGGCGCACAGCCCGAGCCCTTCGAGTTTGCCGTTCACGTCCTCTTCGGGGAACTGCAGCACCACGTCGCCGAAGTGTTCTTTAAGAAGCTGTTCCGGCGTGCCCTGCGTGATGATCTTGCCCCGGTCCATGATGGCGATTTCGTCGCAGAGCGTATAGGCTTCATCCATGTAGTGGGTCGTGAGGACCACGGTTTTTTTGCGGGACTTGATGAGATTGATGAGGTCCCAGAAGTTCCTGCGGGATTGCGGGTCCAGCCCCGTCGTGGGTTCGTCGAGAAACAGCACTTCCGGGTCGTTGATCAGGGCCAGGGCCATGAGCAGCCGCTGTCGCTGCCCTCCCGAGAGTTTGCGTGTGTCCCGGTCGAGGAACTCCTCGAGACTGCAAAGACGGATGACTTCATTCACGGCCATGGTCCTGGGATAGAGGTCCTTAAAGAGTTTCAGCGTTTCTTGAACGGTAAGAAATTCCTGAAGTGCCGTCACTTGGAATTGAATGCCCGCATCCTTCAAAAATGCGCGGCCCAGGGGTCGGCCTTTGTATACGATGCCGCCGGAGTCCGCCTGTTTGATCCCTTCGACGAGCTCTATCAGCGTGGTCTTGCCCGCGCCGTTCGGGCCGAGCAGGCCGAAGCAGACGCCGTGCTCGATCGCGAGACTTACGTCATCCACGGCCCGGACGCCGGGGTACGTCTTCACCAGATTGTTTACTTCGATTATGGGCGCCATAGAATAGAGAATACAGTAACACGCGGTCATGCCGCTGTCAAGCGCAGGTATCCGCGGTAATAAAATAACAAGGAGGCCCCGTTATGGACAGGAAAATGCCCGCGCTTTTTATCGGCCACGGCTCGCCCATGAATAGTATGGCAGACAACGGTTTTACCAGGTGTCTCGCCGCCCTGGGTAAAAGCCTGCCCCGGCCTAAAGCTATCATGGTCGTTTCCGCGCACTGGCTCACACCCGGCACGTTCGTAACGTGCATGGACAGGCCGCGGACGATTCATGATTTTTACGGTTTCCCGGACGAGCTTTATCGTATGCG
>JBGPUS010000347.1:0-2716 GCA_041491325.1 Nitrospirota bacterium
ATGAAAAACAAAATCATCGCCATCATCCCGGCCCGTTACGGTTCCACGAGATTTCCGGGCAAAGCGCTTGCCATGATCAAAGGGAAACCCATGGTCCAACGGGTTTATGAGCGCACGAAGCAAGCGAAGCTCGTAAGCCGCGTGGTCATAGCAACGGATGATGACCGTATTCTGAACGCGGTCGCGGCCTTCGGCGGCGAAGCAATGATGACATCACCTGCTCATTCCACGGGCACGGACCGCATAGCCGAGATAGCGGAAAAACTCGAGTGCGACTTGGTCGTCAATGTCCAGGGGGATGAGCCGCTCATTCATCCGGAGATGATCGATCAGGCCATTCAACCGCTTGCGGATGATCCGTCCATTCCCATGGGCACGCTCTGCAGAAAGATCGATCTTCGCGAGGAAGCCTTCGATCCCAATGTGGTCAAGGTGGTGTTCGACATAAACGGTTTTGCGCTTTATTTTTCCCGCGCGCCCATTCCCTGGAACCGGGACCCTTGGGCAGGCAAACGCTCTTTCGACGAGCTGAACCTCGACGGACCGCTGTACAAGCATATCGGTCTGTACGTATACCGCAGGGCTTTTTTGTTGCAGTATGCCGGGATGCCCCAGACAAGCTTGGAAGCCGTGGAAAAACTCGAACAGCTCCGCGCGCTCGAACAGGGATACCGGATTAAGACCGTCATCACGGAGCACGAGTCCTTTGGTGTTGACATCCCGGACGATTTGAGTAAAATACTGAGTCGTCTGGAAGAAAGTTGAGAAGGTCAATGGACAAAAAAAAGAATGCGACAAAATACATTTTTATTACGGGCGGCGTCGTCTCATCCCTCGGCAAGGGCCTGGCCGCGGCCTCGATCGGTGCGCTGCTCGAAGCGCGGGGCCTTAAGGTAACATTCCTTAAGCTCGATCCCTATATCAACGTGGACCCGGGCACCATGAGCCCGTTCCAGCACGGCGAGGTATATGTGACCGACGACGGCGCCGAAACGGACCTGGATCTCGGTCACTATGAACGGTATACCCACGTCACGACCGCCCAGAAAAACAATTTCACCTCAGGCAGAATATACAACAATGTGATCACCAAGGAACGGCGCGGAGATTATCTCGGCGGCACCGTGCAGGTCGTGCCCCATATCACCGACGAGATCAAGCGCGCGATTACGGACCTTGCGGACGACGAAGACGTCGTCATCGTCGAGATCGGCGGCACCATCGGCGATATCGAGAGCCTCCCGTTTCTTGAAGCAATCCGTCAGCTGCGCTATAGCCTCGGCAGGCAGAACGTGCTCTACATCCACCTGACGCTCGTTCCGTTCATCAAGGCGGCCGAGGAACTCAAGACCAAACCCACGCAGCACAGCGTCAAGGAGCTGCTCTCCATCGGGATCCAGCCGAACATCCTCGTCTGCCGGAGCGACCGGCCGATACCCAAGGAAATGAAGAGGAAGATCGCGCTGTACTGCAACGTCGAGGAAAACGCGGTCATAACGGCCGAGGACGTTGATACAATCTATGATGTTCCTCTCCATCTGCGCGCGGAAGGGCTCGATGACCGTATCGTCGAATGGTTCGAACTCAAGTCCACGAATAAGGACCTGAAAGCGTGGGAGACGATCGTTGCGCGCATAAAGCGTCCGTCGAAGAGCGTTACGATCGCCCTGGTCGGGAAATATATCGACCTCAAGGAAGCCTACAAAAGCCTGTGCGAAGCCTTGACGCACGGCGGCGTCGCCAACGACGCGAAGGTGAACATCCGCTGGGTGGACTCCGAAGATATAGAAAGCAAAGGCGCCGAGAATATGCTGATGGGCATGGACGGCATCCTCGTTCCGGGCGGGTTCGGCATCCGCGGCGTGGAAGGTAAAATCGCCACGGTCAGGTATGCCCGAGAAAAGAAAATACCGTACTTCGGCATTTGCCTCGGTATGCAGTGCGCCGTCATCGAGGCCGCGCGCAATCTCGCGGGCCTTGAGAAGGCGAACAGTTCGGAGTTCGACCAGGAGACGCCCCATCCCGTCATTTACCTGATCGAGCAGTGGTTCGATTACCGCAACAAGACCGTACAGAAACGCGACCTCACAAGCGACAAGGGCGGGAGCATGCGCCTCGGCGCCTATCCCTGTAAAATATCCAAGGGCACGCTTGCGTATCAAGCCTACGGCAAAGAAGACATCTTCGAACGGCATCGGCACCGCTACGAGTTCAATAACAAGTATCGGGACGCAATGCTGGCTGCGGGACTGATTATCAGCGGCGTTTCCCCGGACGGTGAACTGGTTGAAATCGTAGAGTTGAAGGGCCACCCCTGGTTTCTCGGATGCCAATTCCACCCGGAGTTCAAATCAAGGCCGCTTAATCCGCATCCGCTCTTTACCGCGTTTATCGGGGCCGCCCTCAAACAAAGCAGTCAAGGGAGCAAACCGTGACCCGTGAAATCAGAATAAAAAATATTCGCCTCGGCGGGAATAATCCAATCGTCCTGATCGCGGGACCATGCGTGATCGAGTCCGAGAGCGCTACGCTCGAGGCTGCGTCGCGGCTCAAACGCATGACCGAGGAGCTCGGCATCGCTTTCATTTTCAAGTCTTCCTATGACAAGGCAAACCGCAGCTCCCTGAAATCGTACCGGGGACCGGGGTTGAAAGAAGGTCTGCGGATACTCGGCCGCGTAGCATCGGAACTCGGCCTTCCGGTCCTGTCCGACGTG
>JBGPUS010000348.1:0-2631 GCA_041491325.1 Nitrospirota bacterium
ACTGTTTCTCGACTATTTTGCGGAGCGGGGCCACAAGATGGTCCCCAGCTCATTTCTGGTGCCGAAGAACGACCCCACGCTCCTGTTCACGAACGCGGGAATGGTCCAGTTCAAGGGCGTGTTTCTCGGCGAAGAGGTGCGCGACTATAAGCGCGCGACGACGAGCCAGAAGTGCGTCCGCGCAGGCGGCAAACATAACGATCTCGAAAACGTGGGCCACACGGCCCGGCACCACACGTTCTTCGAAATGCTCGGAAATTTTTCCTTTGGAGATTATTTCAAAAAGGACGCCATCGCCTTTGCCTGGGAATTTCTTACGGTGGTCGTAAAGCTCCCGAAGGACAAGCTCTGGGTCACGATCTACAAAGATGATGACGAGGCTTTCCAGCTCTGGCGCGAGACGGCCAAGGTCCCGGCCGATCGTATTGTGCGGCTTGGCGAGAAGGACAATTTTTGGCAGATGGGCGATACCGGGCCGTGCGGGCCGTGCTCCGAGATCCTGATCGATCAGGGGCCCGAGGTCGGCTGCGGCAAGGAAACCTGTGCAGTGGGGTGCGACTGCGACCGTTACCTCGAAATATGGAACCTGGTGTTCATGCAGTTCAACCGCGATGCGACCGGGACACTCACGCCGCTCCCGAAACCGAGCATCGACACGGGCATGGGGCTGGAGCGGCTGTCCGCGGTGGTGCAGGGCGTCAGGAGCAACTTCGAGACAGACCTGTTCCAGCCCATCATCAAGCAGATCGCGGGCATGGCAGGCGTTGCCTACCACAAGGACGAGCAGACGGACATCTCGTACCAGGTGATTGCGGACCATCTCCGGGCCATGACCTTTCTCATCTCCGACGGCGTGCTGCCGTCGAACGAGGGCAGGGGATATGTGCTGCGCAGAATCATCCGGCGCGCGATCCGTTACGGCAAGCTCATCGGCATCAACAAGCCGTTCCTCTTCAGACTCACCGGCGTTGTCGTGGACGAGATGCGCGGGGCCTATCCCGAGCTGGTGGACAGCCGCGAACACGTGGCCAAACTGGTGCTGCTCGAAGAAGAGCGTTTTGCCGTGACCCTGGATTCCGGCCTCGCGCTTCTGAACGAAACCGTGGAAAAATTGAAGGCAGCGGGCAAAAGAAAGATCCCCGGCGAGGTGCTGTTCAAGCTCTACGACACGTTCGGTTTCCCGCTCGACCTGGTTGCGGACATGGCCAGGGACCTGCATCTTGAACTGGATGAGGAAGGCTACCAACGGGCCATGCAGGAGCAGCGGACAAAGGCGAGGGCGTCCTGGGCCGGCTCCGGTGAAGAGAAAATAAAACCGATCTATAAGGAACTCGTGTCCGGGACCAAAAAGTCCGCGTTCATTGGTTATGACACGCTCGAAGGAAGCGCCGCTATCAGCGCCCTTATTAAAGGCGACAAAAAAGTTTCCGAGGCGCATGAAGGCGACGAGGTGGAGATCATCCTTGACCAGACGCCTTTCTATGCCGAATCAGGAGGGCAGGTAGGTGATATCGGCGAACTTTTGGGAGAGGCCGCTAAGTTCGAAGTTCTTGATACCATCAAACCGGCCGGAGATCTGATTGTCCACAAGGGCAAGGTGAAGAAGGGGACCTTCAAGATCGGCGATGCCGTGCTTGCAAAGGTGGAGGAGGAAAAGCGGGCCGATACGATGAGGCATCACACGGCGACCCATATTCTCCATGCCGTTCTGCGCTCCGTCCTTGGCGACCATGTGAAACAGGCTGGTTCGCTCGTTGCTCCCGACCGGCTGCGGTTCGATTTCTCGCATTACACCGCGCTTACGGAACGGGAGAAGGATCGGATAGAAGAGCTGGTGAATGAACGAATCATCGAGAACCATCCCGTGCAAACAACCGTGATGGATGTTGATCAGGCGGTCGCTTCGGGCGCCATGGCCCTTTTTGATGAGAAGTACGGCGACAAGGTGCGCGTGGTGACTGTCATTGACGTGAGCAAGGAACTGTGCGGAGGCACCCACACGAAGGCGAGCGGCGATATCGGTCTTTTCAAAATCCTGTCAGACACGGGCATTGCCGCCGGGGTCCGAAGAATCGAAGCACTAGCCGGAAGACCGGCGTACCGAGAGGTCAAAAAAGCCGAGAATAGCCTGCGCGATATTTCCCAGCTTCTGAAGGTATCGGACCCGGATGTCGCGGGCCGCGTCGAAAAATTGGTGCTCCAACTCAGGGAAACCGAGAAAGAGCTCGAGCGCTTGAAGCACAAGGTGCAGTCGTCACAGGCAGGCGATGTGATCGCCGAAGTAAAAGAAATAAACGGGGTCAAAGTCTTGGCCAAGCTCGTGGACAATATGGAACAGAAAGAGCTCCGCGATTTCGGCGACAAGCTCAAAGACAAGCTCGGCTCCGGGATCCTTGCCCTGGGGTCGGTTAAAGACGGAAAAGTGAGCCTTGTGGTGATGGTTTCAAAGGACCTCACCGCCAAATTCCACGCGGGACAGATCATTAAAGACATGGCGGCTATTCTCGGCGGCACCGGAGGCGGAAAAGCCGATCTGGCTCAGTCGGGCGGAAAGGACCCCGAGAAGCTTGGCCCGGCCCTCGACGCATTGTATGCTATAATTACTAAGAAGCAGTAAAGCATACCCACGGC
>JBGPUS010000349.1:0-2630 GCA_041491325.1 Nitrospirota bacterium
AAGGCTCTTTGATCAGTTCCCGCGAAAAAGTGAGCTTGATCCTTTTCGTTGCCATATCGCCTCCTTAAAAAGGACCGGAAATCACGGAAGAACGCCGAGGCCCGCTTCGTTCACCACTCCGTCAGTAATCGTGAAGGTCTTGACGACCGGGATTGCGCGATCCATCAGCGATACGATAATATACACTGCCTCGGGCAAGCCCAGATACCGAGTCACGGGCCCATATGCTTTTTCCACATCCACGCTCGACGGATACGCATGACCAGCCGGGTGGGAATGGAACGTACCGAGCATATCGAGGCCGGCCTTTCGGATTTCCCGCATGACCGAAATTTGTTCTTCCGGGTCCATTTCATAAGAGTATGGACCCGGCTTCGCATTTGTCATGGGAAAAACGTGTGCGACTCTGTTTTCTTTCCCGGCAAGGATCCCGCAGGCTTCATCGGGATATGCTCGCCCGCAATGCTTTAAAACGGCCTCGATTTCGGTTTTTTTTATGAGCAGCATCGTTGTACACGTATGCGTCAGCGGCCCAAGGGACAGACGTGTTCGTAATCGGTCAGTTCCGTTATCGTCGGTTGGTCCCCGCATACGGAGCATTCTTTATTGCGCGGGACCTTGATCTTCCGGAAATGCATATCAAGCGCGTTCCATGTCAGGAGCGCTCCTCGAAGCGGCTGCCCGAGACCGAGGACAATTTTGATAGCCTCGGTTGCCTGGAGAGCCCCCAGCACTCCGGGCACTGCTCCCAAAATGCCGGTTTCCCGGGCCGAGGCTGCCATACCGGGCGGAGGCGGGCTTTCAAAGAGACACCGATAGCAAGGCCCGTTTCCCGGGACAATGGTCATCACCTGTCCCTCGAAACCGGACACTGCCGCGCTCACCAGCGTCTTTTTAAGCATAACACAAGCGTCATTGACTAGGTACCGGGTCGGAAAATTATCGCTTGCATCCACGACAATATCGTAATCCGCAAGGATCCTCTTGATGTTGCGAAACGTGAGCCGCTCCTTGTGCGCGACCACGTGCACGTCGGGATTCAGCGACTCGTAAGTCGCCTTGGCGGAATCGGCCTTCAACGAGCCGAGCCTCGCCGTGTTATGCGCTATCTGCCGCTGGAGGTTCGACAATTCAACGCGGTCGTCGTCGATCACGCCGAGCGTACCGACGCCCGCGGCCGCGAGATAGTATCCCGCCGAAGAACCGAGCCCGCCCGCGCCCACGAGGGCGATTTTCGCGCGCAGTATTTTTTCCTGCCCGGCCGCTCCTACCCCGGGAAGCAGGAGGTGCCTGCCGTAGCGCAGTACTTGTTCTTCGGTTAAATTCATTTTTTTATTTCGGACCGGGGTTTCCGGGAGTTCCATCAAGTCCGCATTCTATAGTCGCCAATCCGAACGCTCTTATCCCTGCTTCCCGTCCTCCACCCGGATCACCATCGTCGGACCGGCCACGCAGTCCATCTTATTAATTTCGTCCAGGGCCTTGCGCACGTCGCGCTCCACGGCTTCATGGCTCATCATGACGAGCGGGACCGCTTCCGCGGACCCCCTGCCTTTCTGAATGACCGAGGATATGCTGATATGGTTCTTGCCGAGCACGCCGGCAATCCGCGACAAAACCCCGGGCTTGTCCATTGCCGAGAACCGCAGATAATAACAGGACGTTATGTCGTCCATCTTGCGAATTTTGAGCGGCACCCTTTCCCGGAAGGCCGTTAAGGGAGAGCGGCGCGCGCAGCCCGCAAGAATGTCCCTGCCGATGTCAATAATATCGCCCACCACGGCGCTCCCGGTCGGCAGGTCGCCCGCCCCTCTACCGTAGAACATCGTCGAGCCCACGGCGTCGCCGACGATGGAAAGCGCATTGAATACACCGTCAACAGCAGCGATAGGATATTCCTCCGGCAGCATGGTCGGATGCACCCTGGCTTCCACCTCGCCGTTCACCATTTTGGTGATCGCCAGGAGCTTGATTTTGTAACCCAAGTCCTTCGCGAAATCAATGTCGAGCGGAGTTATCTTTGATATGCCTTCGGTATAAATGTCGTCGAACTTCACGGGCGTCCCGTAACTCAGCATCGCAAGGACCGCCAGTTTGTGCGCGGAATCAACGCCCTCGATATCGAACGTGGGATCGGCCTCGGCATACCCTTTGGCCTGCGCCTCTTTTAGGACCTCTTCGAACTTCCTGCCCGCGTTCGTCATCAGGGTCAGGATATAGTTGCACGTGCCGTTCACGATTCCGTATATCGATTGAATGTTGTTCGCGGCGAGCCCGCCCCTGAGGGCCGCAAGAATGGGGATGCCCCCCGCTACCGACGCTTCATAGCCGAGCGTTACACCGTGCTTTTCCGCGGCGCTGTAGAGTTCCTCTCCATGCACGGCAAGGAGCGCCTTGTTCGCGGTAACCACGTGTTTTTTATTCTTCATCGCTTCGAGAATAAACTCTTTCGCGGGTTTATACCCGCCGATCAGCTCGACAACGACGTCGATTTCCGGATCAGTGATCAGCTCCTGGGCGCTGGTCGTAAGTTTCACGTCGCCGAGCTTAACGCCCCGGTCTCGCTTGATATCAAGATCGGCTATCGTCCTGAGCACAATCGGCGAGCCGAGCCTCCTCCGGATAATTTC
>JBGPUS010000350.1:0-2629 GCA_041491325.1 Nitrospirota bacterium
CACCATGCAGATCGTTGAGCTCGTCCATGGCCTCGGCGAGAAATTTTTTCTTGCGCTCTTTTTCAAACAACGGCGCTTGCGCCGCGTTCCGCTCCAGTCCCGACACGCTCACGCCCACCAGCCTTACCGCCTGCGTGATCCTCGCCTCTCTCAGGAGAGCGACCGCTGCCGCATGGATGTCCGAAGCCTGATTAACGGCGCGGCGCAGGCGGCGCTGCCTCGTGAAGGTATGGAAATCCGCGTACCGAAGCGTGAGGCTCACCGTTCGCCCGCTGTATGCCCCTCGCCGAAGCCTCCGTCCCGCTTTTTCCGACAAGAGCAGCACGTGCTGTTCAAGCTTGGGAATATCGAAGCAATCCTCGGTGAGGGTCATGCTGTGGCCCATGGATTTGCTCTCTTCTTCCTCCTGCTGCGCCGGCGACATTACCGGATCATCGTCGAGGCCCAGCCCCATATCGCGCAACCGTTCCCCGGTCACGCCGAACTTGAGCTTGAGCTGCCCGAGCGGCGCGCGGCCCAACTCGCCGCAGGTACGGATGCCCATTGCCGCGAGCTGCGCCGTAAGGCTCGGGCCTATGCCGCAAAGTTCCTTCACCGGCAGGTTTTCGAGCACGTCGGCTGTGTCCTCGGGAGTAATCAATACCAGGCCGTCGGGTTTTTGCATGTCGCTCCCGAGCTTGGCAAGAAGCTTGTTCGGCCCGATGCCGATGGAACAGGTGAGGCTGGTCTCGTTCCACACGCGCTCTTTGATGCGAAGCGCGATCCGGACGGGATCGCCCAGAAGCTCTTCGCACCCGGTAACGTCGAGAAAGGCCTCGTCGATCGAGAACATCTCGACCTGCGGGGTAAAATCCTTCCAGATTTCCAGCAGCTCTTCGCAGGCCTGGGCATACTTCGCGGAATCCGCGGGCACGCAAATAATATCCGGGCAGGCCTGCCGCGCTTCGCCGTACGTCATTCCCGTTTTCACGCCAAAAGCGCGCGCCTCGTAAGACGGCGAGAGGATCACGCCGCGGTGCTTTGAACCGATGACGGCCATGGCCTTGCCCCGCAGCCGCGGATCGGCCCGCTGCTCCACCGAGGCGAAGAAGGCGTTCATATCGATATGAAGAATGCTTCTCTGTTCCCCTGCGAGGTTCTGAATGCGGAGTGCCGAATTGAACGCCATAATCCCCCCTGCTCACGAGCGGCTTTTTCGCTGAAAAGACAGCCACCGTTTTAGTATAGTGAACACCTGTTCACTTGTCAAGGAGAATTTTGGCGGTTTTGCGAGGCGCAAAAAAGCTATGGCTAAAAAGGCGATTGGAACCACTGATAAACACAGATGAACTCAGATGAAAAATAAAAGCAGCAACTTAGTTATAGTCACGAAAAAATATTTGATTTATGTTTTTTTAATTATTGGTGCTCATCCGTGTCTTGTTTCCAGCGTTTACGAGTGCCCCCGCGATTGCAGGTGTCCTTGATGCGAATTTTCAGTGAAAATATCTTGATTTTTCATAGGTTCTATCCGCCGTTATCAGTGTTAAAGATTTTGCTTTTCGTACTTTTGGTTCCGGCTTGTCCGGGTTAGGACAAAGTTCAATGTGGTTGTGCCCTTAAAAAATCCCCGAATTTCTTGTCCAGTTTCATGATATGGCCGACGATCCAGTCCACAACCACCTGGTTTGCGGCCGCCGACAGATCATAGGAACTGCCGGGCTCCCGGGGAAGTGACGCCTGGCCCTTCAGCTCCGCAAGGGCCGCAAGATACCGTTTGTGGTCCGCCCGCTGTTCGTCATAGCCGTCGTAATGGGCCTGCTTCATGTGTTTTTCTTCATCCGAAAAATGGACCCGGGCGTAATCTTCAAGGAAGGAGATCAAACCGTCTATCTCGTCCATGCACCGGTGTTGTTTGATGGCCGTCACGAGGTTGTTTATACGTTTGAATAATTCTTTGTGCTGGCTGTCGATCGTCGCAATGCCGATCGACAACGCTTCTGACCATTCCATACTCTGCTCCTTACGTTATGTCTTCCTGTTTTTTTGAGTTTAGCAGCCGGGCATATTGGTTGTCAATGACCGCGGCTTTTCCCGCTCTATTGCATTTGACAGGCGCCTCCAAAAGCGTTAAGGTAAATGAAATCGTAAAAAGTCAGGATTTGCCACAGAGTGCACAGAGGTAAGACTTTAAAAAAAGAAAGAATTTTCTCTGAGTTCTCGGTGGCCTCTGTGGCTAAAAAAGACTTTTTGCGAATCTATCTAAGGTTGTGCTAATGAAAACCGCGATCGAAATTTACAAGCTCCTTCCCAAAACGAACTGCGGCACATGCGGCACGACGAGCTGTTTCGGGTTTGCCGCGAAGCTCGCAACAAGACAGGCTTCGCCCGGGGACTGTCCCTACCTGAGCGAGGAAGCGCGCGAGATACTCCTTAAGGACAGCGTTGAACAGAAGGCCTCGCCGGGCACGGCTTATGAGCAGGCGCTGGAAATCATGAAGGTAAAAATGAAGTCGGTGGATTTCAGAAAGATTTCAAAACTTTTCGGGGCGCGTTACCTCGATGAAGATGCTCTGGAATTGATATTCCTGAACGAGAACTACCGGGTATCGAGAGACAAGGTCGTGGGGCCGTCGGGCCAGGAAGCTCG
>JBGPUS010000351.1:0-2627 GCA_041491325.1 Nitrospirota bacterium
GCGGGGAGGATCATGATGTAAACCGCCGGATGTGAATAGATCCAGAACATATGCTGGAAGAGGATGGGGTCCCCGCCCTTTGCCGGGTCGAAGAAGCCCACGCCCAGGAACCGTTCCACTATAATGAGTATGAGCGTAATGGCAATGACCGGCGTGGCAAGGAGCTGGATCCAGCCCGTGGCATAGAGAGACCACGTAAACAGGGGCAAGCGACTCCACGTCATGCCGGGCGCGCGCAGCTGATGGATTGTAGTAAGGAAGTTCATGCCCGTGAGCGTGGAGGAAAGGCCGATGAGAAACACGCCGAAGACCGCGAGTGAAATATTCGTCCCGGTTCTGATGCTGTAGGGAATGTAGAAGGTCCATCCCGTGTCGGGCGGGCCGCCGCCGGTAAAGAGCGAGGTGACGGCCAGGGCCGCGCCGATCATGAACAGCCACCACGAGAGAATGTTGATCTTCGGGAAGGCCACGTCGCGGGCGCCGACCTGCAGGGGCATGATGAAGTTCCCGAGTGAAGCGGGGATTCCGGGAATGATAAAGAAGAAGATCATGATCACGCCGTGAAGCGTGAAAACGGCATTGTACGTCTGGGCGCTGAAAAAATGAGTGCCCGACCGGATCAATTCGAGACGCATGGTGAGACCGAGCAGGACGCCTACCCCGAAAAAAATGAGGGTAGACATAAGGTAGAGCAGGCCTATCCTTTTGTGATCGGTCGTGAACAGCCAGCCGAAGATGCCCGGATATTTCCCTTTTGTCGCGTAAAAGCTTGCTTCCATGGACACCACCGCCTTAACGAAGTAACGTAAGCCTCTTACGCTTTCATCCGCGCGCCGAGCCCCGCTTTTTTTTGGTCGAGATCAGCAGGTACGCCAGAAATGATCCGACGAACAGGACGATAAATGCGCCCGTGACTTGCAGTATATTGAACACGTATGATTTTTTGAGCGGATCATAGCTGAAACAATACATGAGCGCCTTGCGGACCGGCGAGCCTACCCTATCCTCGGCGGCTTCGTTCAAAGCCATGGTAACTTCGAAAGGCAGAAAACTTGTGCCTTCGAGATAGCGAATGACTTTTCCCTTCGAAGAGACGACGACGAGCGTTAAGGGGTGAGAAAAGTCGGTTCCGTCCCGCTGAAATTTGAACCCGATGGAATCGGTGAATTTCATGATGTTCGCCCTGTCGCCCGTCAGGAATTTCCATGTGTCGCCGGGAAAGGGCTTGCCGATAAGTTTTACGTAATTTATTTTTTTATCCGCTGCTATGCGCGGCGTATCTTTTTCGTCAAAGCTGAGCGTGACCACTTGAAAATCCCTGCCGGGTTTTACCAGTTCGAGCCTGCCGAGCGCCTGGGCCAGCCCCATCAAGAGGAGGGGACATTCGTGGCTGCAGCCGAGATAAACCGGCGCAATAATCGTGGGTTTGTCGATGAAATTTTTGAGATTAATCTTTTTTGCGTTTTCATCGAAAAACACGGCGTCAACAGGCAGGAATTGCCCCAGTTTTTCTTCGAGCGCAATGTCCGCCGTCACTGCGGTGGAGCCATGGCCGAAGGCGGTAGAGGCAGTGAGTGCGGCAAGAAGAACCAATACTGTTTTTTTCACGCGGGGCTCCTGAATCCTGTTACTTCATGCGAGGATTGTTTTCAAGCCGATGCCTTAAATGGGTCAAAATGTTGCTTAAGGATAGCTTAAAAGCTATGTAAAAGTCAAGTCAGGCGACTCTGTTTGGCGGCTCTGTTTTAAAGCAAATTCACGCGCCTCGCGTGGAAATTGTCGGCATAGTAGTCTGCATGGAAATAGCTTGATTATTTCTTCAGAGCCTGGATATGAAAAAGGCGGGCGAACGCGTATCGTCTTACTGCAAACCATCGGTAAAAGAGACGGCTCATTGGTTCTACTCCGGGGAGACTGAGAAGGCTTGCGACAACCCTATATCGCTTGAGCCGCTTGAATATGTCAGGAAGGGCCTTTTCGCCGACCAGCACAGCGCCATTCGGAAGCACGAGGTGCATCGCCCGCATGCACGCTGTCTGCTCTATGTGAGGAAACCGCAGAGCAAACCCTTCCTCCCCGCATGGCAGCAGCTCGAAAGAGTCCTGCTGCTGGTTTTTTTCAATCCAGAGCGCTGTCCGCGAACACACAGGACACGCAGCGTCATAAATGAGCACGGCTTTCTCTTTTTTCATTGTTAGGGAGACCTGGTTATTGGCGGCGAGACGTCAATGCCGGACAGCACGTGCCTGCGCGGAAGTTTTTATTTTCAACACGGCGATCGGCGTCCTGGCTCCCACGGACCGGCAGACGCCGGTTCCGAGGGTTTGCGTTTTCGCGGTTTTCGCGGCCTGCGTGAAGCCGAGTCTTGTAAAGTAGCCGGTCTTGCCTTCCGCAACATAAACGGTCTTCATCGGCGCGTATTCCATCAGGTGCCTGACGATGGAAGCTCCGATACCCCGCCGCCTGTTGTCCTCGGAAAGCATTATGCATCCCGCATCGCCGGCGAGCCCTTTTTCCATTATGCCGAAGCCGATGATATGGTTTTCTTCAGCGGCGACGACAATTTCAGACTGCGAAAAGTCAGGCTCCATCCGCTGATGCCGTTTCAGGTCTTCCCGTATCATGAC
>JBGPUS010000352.1:0-2622 GCA_041491325.1 Nitrospirota bacterium
GGGCTTTGCTTTTCCTACAAGGAGCAGCAGCATCCGAACGGTCTCGCCGAGGCGTTCCTTATCGGAGAAGATTTCATCGGCAAGGATTCAGTCTGCCTGGTGCTGGGAGACAATATTTTCTTCGGCCACGGGTTCACGGAACTGCTCAAAAAATCGGTCAGCGACGTGCAGACCATGGGCGGCGCAGTCGTATTCGGCTATTACGTAAAGGACCCGGAGCGTTACGGTATCATTGAATTCGACTCGGACGGGAACGCCTTGTCCATCGAAGAGAAACCCACGCAGCCGAAATCGAAGTATGCGGTAACGGGCTTGTATTTTTACGATAATGACGTCATAAGCGTCGCCAAAACCGTCAGACCTTCATTGCGCGGGGAGCTTGAAATTACCGATGTCAACAGCGCATATCTCGCAAAGAAAAAACTTCGTGTGGAGCTCATGGGCAGGGGATATGCCTGGCTCGATACCGGGACCCACGAAAGCTTGCTCGATGCCGGAGACTTCATCGCAACCATCGAGAAACGGCAGGGGCTCAAGACCGCCTGCGTAGAAGAAATAGCGTACCGGCTGGGCTATATCGATAAACAAAAATTGCTCAAGGCAGCAGAGCTTTACAAAAAGAATTCGTATGGTGATTACCTCAAAATGATTGCCGAGCAAGGTTCTCCGAATGCCCTTTGAATTTAACCGGCTTGATATCCCCGGCCTTGTCCTGGTCCGGCCGAAGGTTTTCGGCGATGAACGCGGATTTTTTTTCGAGCTGTACAAACATGCGGATTTTGCCGACGCGGGGCTCACAGGACATTTTACTCAAGACAACTACTCCCGGTCCGGGCTGGGTGTGCTGCGGGGGATGCACTATCAAAAAAATCCCAAAGCGCAGGGTAAACTGGTCATGTGCCTGCGGGGAAACGTCCACGATGTTGCCGTGGACATTCGGAAGGGCTCGCCGCACTACGGAAAAAGTTTCGCTGTGGAGTTGTCGGACGAGAACAGGCAGATGCTCTATGTTCCTCCTGGCTTTGCGCACGGTTTTCAAGTCCTGAGCGAATCCGCCGAGGTATTGTATAAATGCACAGGAGAATATTCCCCCTCGGACGACCGGGGGATCATCTGGAACGATCCCGATCTGAATATCGCGTGGCCCCTTGACAATCCGATCCTGTCGGCAAAGGACAAGACCCATTCTTGCTTACGGGAAGCCGACAATAATTTCACATTTGAACGCACGGCATGAAATATCTCATCACCGGCAAAAACGGCCAATTGGCGCGGGCGTTCATGACGCGGTTCGAAGCGCAAGCTATTGAGTTCACCGCTTCCGACGCGTCGCGGCTCGACATTACGGACTCTGCGGCTGTACATGACGCGGTCGCTTCCTACAAGCCCGGGGTCATCATCAACTGCGCGGCCTACAACCTCGTGGACGAGGCGGAGCAGGACCCGGATGCAGCCTTTGCGGTAAATGCGGTCGGACCCCGGAACCTTGCCGAGGCCGCGGCACGGCACAAGGCAATCCTTGTCCATTTCGGATCGGATTATGTTTTCGACGGGCTCAAGGAAAGCGGCTTGTATGTTGAGAGCGACCCTGTTCAACCCGTGAATGTCTATGGGAAAAGCAAACTTACGGGAGAGCAATATGTGCTTGAAGGGCTTGACCGGAGTCTTGTGCTCAGATTGAGCTGGGTGTTCGGCGAGGGGAAGCGGAGCTTCATGTCCAAACTTGCTGAATGGGCGCGGAACAGCGAGTACTTGAAAATCGCATGCGATGAATTCTCCGTGCCCACATACACGGGGACGGTCGCGGAGGTTACGCTTAAAGCGCTTGAACAGGGGATTACCGGGCGCTACCATCTCACGAACTCCGGGTTTTGTTCCCGGTACGAGTGGGCGCGACTGGCCCTCAACGAGCTCGGGACCGATAAATTCATCAGGCCCGTGAACATGGAGTCATTCAACCTGCCCGCGCGCAGACCCAAGTTCTCGGCAATGAGCAATGAAAAACTTGCCAGGCTGCTGAACATAACAGTTCCGACATGGGAAGACGCGGTTAGGCAGTTTCTCAGAGAGAAAAAATAGATTCATGAAGAAGGATCAATTAAATACACCTGGTCCCGAAGCTCCGGCGCTCGAAGCGTCCCACATCCTGGTCACCGGCGGCGCCGGGTTTATCGGGTCGAACTTCATCCGCTCTGTTCTGAAAAAAGCAGACTTCAACGGCGTCATCATTAATTACGATAAACTGACTTATGCCGGAAATCTCCTCAATCTTGCCGACATCAATGAGAAATTAGGCGGCAAGAAATACATTTTCGAGCGCGGCGATGTGCGGGATTATGAAAAGGTCCTGGAGGTGTTCACGAAATATGGGATTAACCGGGTGGTCCACTTCGCGGCTGAAAGCCATGTGGACCGCTCGATTTTCGGTCCTAAAGATTTCGTAGAGACGAATATCAACGGGACCTTCAACCTGCTGGAAGTCGCTCGCAAGGCATGGGCGGGAAAAAGCGACGTGCGCTTCCATCATATCAGCACGGATGAAGTCTACGGATCGCTCGGCGACGCGGGCTCTTTTTTCGAAACAACGCCCTATGATCCGCGCAGCCCGTATTCCGCATCCAA
>JBGPUS010000353.1:0-2622 GCA_041491325.1 Nitrospirota bacterium
CATGCAGGACGTTCTGTCCCAGGTTGCGGCGCTCGAAAAGAGCGTCTTGGAAACGACGTACAAAAAGATGTAATTTTCACCGCAGGGGACGCAGAGGGTGAAAGACGAGGAAAGCATAGCCCGGTTTTAAACCGGATATCGAATGTATCTTATAGCGGAAGATAGGATAATAGCCGAGTTAAAAGCAGTCGAAAAATATCGCGGATTTATGTAGCACAAATTTAGAGGTTTTCCTCAGCGTCCTCTGCGGTAAATCGCTTTTAAGTTTTGAATTTAGATTCTAAAGGAGAAATCATGACCGCAAAACTCTTGACCGGTAAAGAAGTGGCCCAGAAGATGGACCAGGACATCCAGGCCGATGTCCAGGCGCTCAAGGCAAAGGGTGTAAGTCCGGCCCTCAAGATCGTGATCGTCGGCGAAGCAAAAGATTCGCTGGCGTACGCGAACAGCGCGAAAAAGATGGCCGAGAAGAACGGCATCGCCTGCGACATCGAGCAATTGCCGGGCGTCATGGGCCAGGACGAATTCGTCAACGTATTGAAGGACAGGAACGCGGACAAAAATATCCACGGAATCATCGTAATGCGCCCGCTCCCGAAACAGATCAAAGAGGACGTCGTGAAATATATCCTCGCCCCGGAAAAAGACATTGACTGTTTCAACCCCGTGAACGCTGGAAAAATTATGGCCGGAGACCTCACCGGCTTCCCGCCCGCGACACCGCAGGCCGTGCTGGAAATGCTTCGCTTTTATCAAGTCCCCATGAGCGGGAAGGAAGCCGTCGTCGTCGGCCGTTCCATGGTCGTGGGCAAGCCCATGGCCATGCTGCTGCTCGGCGAGAACGCCACCGTGACCATCTGCCATTCCAAGACCAAGGACCTGCCGCTCGTGTGCAAAAAAGGCGACATCCTGGTCGCGGCGATTGGGAAAGCAAAGATGATAACGACTGATTACATCAAAGACGGAGCTACGGTCATGGACGTGGGCATCAACGTGAACGGGGACAAGCTCTACGGCGACGTGGACACTGAACCGGCAAAGGAAGTCGCTGGGGGCATCACGCCGGTCCCCGGGGGCGTCGGCACGGTGACCACGCGGGTGCTGCTCAAACACGTGGTAAAGGCGGCAAAGCTGCAGAACCAGTAGAGCAGGAGCCGGGGTCCGTGGTCCACCCTGCACTCGTTTATGGCCGCGCCCTCGCAAGAGCAGGCTACGCGATGCACACCCTACATTCGCGGTTCCACTCATAAACGCGGGTGCAGGCTCGTAAGCGCTGGGCGCGGGAAGGGGCAAGGGTTTAGGGTTGAGACCTGCACGTCAAACCCCGAAGGGTTGAAACTCTTCGGGGTTTTTACTTACGGGTATCGTTCTGTCTCAACGGCAATCATTTCTTGAAAAATATTTGCGCTATCGCAACCAGCGACGCCAATTGGCCGACACAGAACAGAAACATCCATTTGATTATATCCGCCTTGAGCTTGGCCATATCCACTTTCGTCGAAAGGACATCACTGTGCGCCGAATATTCCTTGTCGACTTTAGTCTCAATATATTCAACTAATATTTCCGCCTCTTTATCTCCCAGTTTAGTCTTCAAAATTTCGTATAGTTCAATTTCCGCGACGTGCATTGTTTGCCTCCATCAAATATCCCTGGTGAATCAACTGCGTCTCATTATATTAAATGTATCATACCATGACAGTGCGCGCAAGAACAGAAAGCCCCGAAAGGCTTGATGCCCTTCGGAGTTCCTCACGTATCCATCCTGCTATTTATCCGCAGCTAATTCTCTTTCTTCATAATTCTCTAAAAATAAAAATTCGCGCTCACGCCGACGGTCCTGGTGCCGAAGGAAGTATAGCTCTTGCCGGTGTTTTTGTCATCCACTGATCCGAAACCGAGCCCCACACTCCCCTCGATGCTGAATTGTTTATGCAGAAAATACTCGGCGCCGAAGACGCCTAACAGGTCAACGGCAGTTTTGTGGATTCCTAAGGCGTCTATTTTTTCGTTTTCGTAAGAGAATTTGCCGCCTACAAAGGGGGCAAAATCATCAGACGAGAGATATTTTCTCACGCCGGCCGAGATGGAAAAAAAGTTGGAGTCCAGGTCCCCGGTGCTACCTTGCACCCCGAAGCCCGCGAGGACGGCAAGATCGTTCATGAAAAATATTTTCCGGTTATCGTTATCGTTCCGGCGTCGCCCAGAGCGCTGTCACCGAACCCAACATTGAAACCGAAACTGCCGGTTTTAAGACTATTGCTCGCCGCGGACGCGCTGCCCAAGCCAAGACCAATACTCGCTATGACTGTCATCGCGAGTATACATATTTTTTTCATTTTGCAATACCTCCCTGGTGAATTTCTGATCGTGTTATTGTTTGTTTTGATTTTGTAGGGCAACCCTTCAGGGTTGCTTTAAGCAAAGCTAAAGCCTTGCCCTACAGGTAATTCCAAATGCATTTGCTATTAGTGTATCACACCTCTTTATTGCCGTTCATGAAAAAAAATCCCCCGGAAGAAGTTTCCTCCCGGGGGATTTTCGTATGCTTAACAGCCCCGCCGGCATAACCGGCACGGCATCATGCTACTCTTAGAACTTCAAGGAAAGAATACCATTGAA
>JBGPUS010000354.1:0-2610 GCA_041491325.1 Nitrospirota bacterium
AAGGACGGGAGCTGTACGAGAAACGAGTGCCCGCCGTCATCAGGGACCGAAAGGACTACTTTAAAGAGGCTTTCGATAATTTTTTATCGGCTGCTCAGCGAAAGGCCGGAAGGGCATAACGCATCCGCGTAAGTCCTGCCCGAGACGCCTTCCGGCACATTTTGAGCGCGATCGGAGTTATTTGTGCGTGTCGTTCCGGGCACGACGAATTTTTTACAGAGAAACACGAATCTTCATTGACAGTTTGGCTAACTTCGTATATTATACTGCCTCGTCGGGGCGTAGCGCAGCCTGGTAGCGCACTTGGTTCGGGACCAAGGGGTCGGAGGTTCAAATCCTCTCGCCCCGACCATTTTTTTATTCCGAAATTCTTCGTAAGTTTTGATGGTGCGGGAAAAGAAGGACTCACAGCGTTTCGGAGTTCGTTGGGAAAGGCCGGCAGTCACACTGGGCTGGAATGAACGCCTTCTCTCCGCTGAACGGGGAGAAGACAGCCCAGACGGCCTATTTTTCGGCGCCATTAAGGGGTGTGCATGAGCGAAAGGGAACGACGGGTTGACGACCTTATGGGTCTTGAGTCCGATCGTGAGGAGCCCGGGGAAAAAAACGAAGCAGACAAGTCAACAACCACCGAGGACGGCTCGACCGAGCGCGCATCCGAGGGCGCCTCTGCCCAAAAGGGTCTCGATGCGATCAAGTATTATCTTAAGGAAATCCGAAAGACCCCACTTTTAACCTTCGAGCAAGAGCAGGAACTGGCCAAGCGGATCGAGCAGGGCGATCAGGAAGCGCGCGCCAAAATGATCGAGGCGAACCTCCGGCTCGTCGTGGCAATCGGCAAAAAATACATCAACCGTGGACTACAGTTCTCGGACATCATTGAAGAAGGAAATCTCGGCCTCATCAGGGCCGTGGAAAAGTTCCAGTACCAGCGGGGGTTCAAGTTCAGCACCTACGCCTCGTGGTGGATCAAGCAGTCCATAGAACGGGCGATCGTCAACCAGACGAGGACCATCCGCCTGCCCGTGCACATCGCCGAGATCGTCAATTCCTACATGCGCGCCGTGCGTCAACTTACGCAGAGCTTGGGACGAGATCCCCAACCGGAAGAGATTGCCAAAAAAATGAAGGTCACCGTCGAGAAGGTGCGCAGCATCTCGCAGGTCGTGCGGGAAACGTACTCCCTCGACATGCTTATCGGAGATCAGGAAGAAGACACGCTCAAGGACATTCTCCAGGACAACAACGCCGTGTCCCCGGCGAGCATCTCGGATGAGATCCGGAGGCGGGAGCACATCGACGACTGGCTCCTGCAGCTTTCGGTGAGCGAACGAAAAGTCATAGAAATGCGGTTCGGGCTTCTCGACGGCGAGCCAAAGACCCTCGACAGCATCGGCAAGGATTTCGGAATTACGAGGGAACGCGTGCGCCAGATAGAGACCCAGGCGTTGAATAAGCTGCGGGTCATCACGAAACGGAAAAAAATTGATTTGGAAGGAATGCTGTGAGAAAGTAAACTTCAAATCACAAATAGCAAATCCCAGACAATCTTCAAATTCAAAGTTCCAAGGTTCGAAACGTTTGGAGTTTGGCCTTTGGTGTTTGGTGCTCATTTGTGATTTGTTATTTGTTTATTGAAGTTTGCAGTATCATGCCCCTGTAGCTCAGGTGGATAGAGCAGCGGTTTCCTAAACCGCGTGCCGGGTGTTCGAATCACCCCAGGGGCACCAATAATATCGTTTACGTGTGGCCGGTTTAAAAGACCGGCCATTATTGTTAGAGTTTCAGTCCGGAAAAGAGAAGCGCCAGATTATGAAACATTCTCCGTTGTTAATCATTGCACTGCTCGCCATTGTCACCGGCTGCTCCAGGCCTGTCACCGTGCAAAAGACCGAGTCTATCATGGGTACGGACGTCACGATCACGGTCGTGGCGCCGTCCTCTCGCGAGGGCGAGGCGGCCATTGACGCCGGAATGGCCGAGCTAAAGCGGCTCGACGCCATGATGTCGCTTTATAAGGACACCAGCGAGCTCACTGCGGTGAACCTTGCCGCGGGAAAAAATCCGGTCCGGGTTTCTCCCGAGATGATCGAGGTCGTTGAACGTGCTACGGCAATCTCGAAACTTGCGGGAGGCGTCTTCGATGTTACGGTCGGCCCTCTTGTTGTCCTGTGGCAAATTAAACTCAAGGAGGGGAGTATCCCCACGGACTCAGAGATTGCGCGGGTCCGCCCGCTGGTAAACTACCGGAATATCATCATTGATAAAAAAGCTTCGACGATCTTTCTTAAGAAATCCGGCATGATCATGGACTTCGGCGGCATGAAAGGATATACGGCGGACCGGGCGGCTGATATCCTCAGAAAACGGGGTATTAACAACGCCATCATAGCCGTTGCAGGCGATATCTGGGTATTAGGACATCGTGAGGACGGCAAACCCTGGAGAATCGGGGTGCAGCATCCCCGCGAGCACGACAAGACGCTGACCGTTCTTGACCTGAGCGACAAATACATATCCACGTCCGGTGATTATGAGCGGTTCGTTATTAAGGAAAAAAAGCGGTATCACCATATTATCGACCCCCGGACGGGAAAACCTTCGAAAGGG
>JBGPUS010000355.1:0-2554 GCA_041491325.1 Nitrospirota bacterium
ACATGGTCCCGAATCTCGTCTACATGAATTTCGCGCATCCCTGCCTCACCGCCTCCACGGACTTCGTGAACGCCGCCTGTTCCTCGGCGGTCAGCTTGATTTCCACCACCTGCTCCACGCCCTTCTCGCCGAGCTTCACCGGCACGCCGGCGAACACGTCCTTGACGCCGTACTCGCCGTTAAGATAGGCCGAGCAGGGAAGTATCTTTTTTTTGTCCAGGAGCACTGCCGCGACCATCTCGAGCGCCGCCGCGGACGGCGCGTAGAAAGCGCTCCCGGTCTTGAGCAGCGCCACGATCTCGGCGCCGCCGTTCCTCGTGCGCTCGACGATCCGGTCGATCCGTTCCGCGCTCATCAGCTCGGTGATGGGAATTCCGGCCACCGTCGAGTAGCGCGGCAGCGGCACCATCGTATCGCCGTGACCGCCGAGCACGAAGGCGTGGGTGTTTTCAACGGACACATTAAGCTCCAGGGCAATGAACGTCCGGAAACGGGCGGAGTCGAGCACGCCGCCCATGCCGACGACGCGCTCCCGGGGAAAACCGCTCGCCTGCAGCGCCACAAACGCCATCACGTCCATGGGGTTCGTGATCACGATCATAAAGGCCCCCGGCGAACGGCTGCCGGTCTCCCGCGCCACGATTTTAACGATCTCGCCGTTCGTTGCAAGCAGATCGTCGCGGCTCATGCCCGGCTTTCTCGCGAGGCCCGCCGCGATTACGATGAGCTCGGACCCGGCGGTCTCGTCGTAATTGTTCGCGCCCGTGATTTTCGCATCGTAGCCCTGCACCGGCCCCGCTTCGAGAAGATCGAGCGCCTTGCCCTGTGGAACCCCCTCGACGACATCTACCATGACCACGTCCGCAAGCCCGGTTTCCGCAATCCGCTGCACCAGCGTTGCGCCGACATTGCCCGCGCCCACAACGGTCACTTTTTTTCGCATGCACCCCTCCGTAGGACTATTCTCTCTCGTCGCTCACAGCTTCGTTATCTTGATTTTGCTGATCTTTCTCCCCTCGAGCTCGAGGACCTCCAGCTTAAGATCTTTGTACTTGAGCTGTTCCCCCACTTTCGGCATGCGCCCGAAAAGACCGAATAGAAAACCGCCGAGGGTGTTGAAGTCCTTTGACTGGAGGTTCGTGCTGAGCAGTTCGTTCACTTCATCGAGCGCCGATTGGCCGGAAATGACGATGTTCTTTTCGTCCACAATCTGGACATCCTTCTCGCCGGTTTCAAGCTCGTCGTGAATGCTGCCGACGATCTCTTCGATAAGGTCCTCCAGCGTCACGAGCCCCGCAGTGCCTCCGTATTCATCAATGACAATGGCGATCTGAAATCGCTCGCGCTGCATCTCTGACAGCAGTTCGCTGACCCGCTTGTTTTCCGGGATAAAGTATGCCGGTCTGATGAACTGCCGGATTCCGTCCTCGCGTTTTACCTCGCCGGACGACATGGCGACGAGAATGTCTTTGATATAGAGGATACCGATTACCGTGTCTACGGTATTCTCAATGACCGGGTAACGCGAATACCCGTGCTCCGACACAAGTGAAAAAACGTCTCTGAGTATCACCTCCGAAGATACGCTCACAATTTCGGTCCGGGGCCGCATTGCCTCCGACGCCAGGGTGTCGCCGAACTCAAACACCTTGTGAAGGAGCTCTTTTTCTTCTTCTTTGAGCGATCCCCGCTCCTCACCCAGGTTTATCATTGCCTTGATGTCTTCTTCGGTGACCACCGTGGAACAGGAAATACCGTGCGGCCCCGGCCCGACGATCAGGTCGGCGGCCCCCGTCAGCAGACGGGACACCGGCGAAAGCGCTTTCATAATGAACTGAAGCAGGGGGGCGACAAAGACCGCAAAGCGGTCGGGATTTCTGCAGGCCATTCCCTTCGGCGCAAGCTTAGCGAAAAACACGACGGTAACAGTCGTGACGAGCGTTGCGAGCGCAGCCGCCGAGAACGTCCAGGAGAGCAGCTCCACGGCGATCGCGGCCGCGAGGATGGAGGAAAGGACGATGAAAAAGGTCTCCGCCAATAACAGCGTGGAGTGAAGCTGGTCCCGGGCCTGCACCAGGGCCAGCACTGTTTTTGCGCCCGTATTTCCGGACTCCGAGAGACGGCCAAGCTGCATCTTATTCGAAAAGACAATAGCGGTCTCCGCGGCGGCGAAAAAGGCCGCAAGCAGCACGCTCACTCCCGCGACGAACAGGGGCAGACCAATGTGTGATAGTAATGAAAGGATGGTGTCCATTGCGAACTTCAGGGTGCGGCTGGGAAAACAGGATGAATACGATCGTCTCCGCTACCGGCCCTGTTTTTTACGTCTTCTCCCCCGTAACCCGGATGACCTCGTCGAACGTGGTCTCTCCCTTCAACATTTTCTGGACTGCGGCTTCCCGAAGACCGACCATGCCGTCGGTCGTCGCCGCGGTTCGTATCAGTTCGGCGTCCGCCTTCTCACGAATGATGGCCCTGATCTTATCGTTCACTTCCATGACCTCGAAGATGCCGCTCCGGCTCAAATAACCGGTACCCCGGCACTGAGCGCAAC
>JBGPUS010000356.1:0-2529 GCA_041491325.1 Nitrospirota bacterium
CTCGTTTACCACGGTCAGCAGAACGTCTTCGATCGCCCGCCACGCGGACGATTTCGGAGCTGCGGTCAGTTCGCGCTCCGCTCGTATCTGGTCCCCTGATGCAAACAGCAGGCGAATTTTTTCGGCGTACACTTCCCGCAGAAGATCGAGCTTCCGGTATTTCCTTGCGTTAAAAAATCTTCGGATGATGCTCGCGGCAAACAGGGCCGCGATGAGCAGCACAAGGCCCGCCGCGATGGTGAGGATGACTCTGATTGTCGTCTGGCTCTGCATTCGCTGCCTGCCATTCGTTCTCAGTGCCTTGTTCCGGGCGCGCCGGGGAGGCCCCTACTGAGGGGAAATCATGCCCTGATCTCTAAAGCTGAAATGGCCGTTGTCGCCGATAATGATGTGGTCGAGCACCTGGATGCCGATAACCTCGCCGGCCTGGACCAGCCGTCTGGTCAGCAGGATGTCCTCCTGGCTCGGCTTTACGTCCCCGCTCGGATGGTTGTGGATGAAGATGACTGCCGCGGCCGACTCCCGGACCGCGGCCTTGAACGCGTCGCGCGGATGCACGATCGATGCGGTCAGGCTGCCGATCGAAACGACTTCTTCTTTTAGAATTTTGTTTTTTGTGTCGAGCAGGGCGCAGCGGAATATTTCTTTTTTGAAGTCCCTGAGCCTCGGGCGGTAATAGGCGGCCACGTCCTGGCTGGAACAAAACGACGCGCCCGAAAGGGTCGGCTTTTGATACCGCCTTCCGAGTTCTATCGCCGCTTTAATTTCAGCGGCCTTGGCAGGGCCGATTCCCCTGATCGCGCAGATTTCCTTGATTGCCGCCTGCTCCAGGCCCGCAAGACTTCCGAAGCGTTCTAAAAGTTCGCGGCCGAGATCGACGGCGGTGCGTCCGGCCCGGCC
Source organism: Nitrospirota bacterium (assembly GCA_041491325.1). Lineage (GTDB taxonomy): Bacteria > Nitrospirota > UBA9217 > UBA9217 > UBA9217 > JBAZLV01. The sequence goes on from JBGPUS010000356.1 coordinate 901, forward strand.
GTTTCGGATAATGATGGCAAGAAGCTGGGCTTCGGAGAGCGACGACGGGCCATGCGCCATCAGCCGCTCTCGGGGCCGTTCTTCCTCGGGCCAGTGTTTTACGCTGTAGTTCGGGGCATCGGTCATGGGCGTCGTTTCATTTGCGCATGGGCTTTCCGCGCTGGGAATGATTGTTCTAAAAACGGCGGCTGGAACCACCGATAAACACTGATGAACACAGATGAGAACAAAATCAGTACTTTAATTTATTTAGGGTCTTCACCTGCCAGGATCCGGGAATCTGATTTCTATTTTTGAGTTATTGGTGTTTATCCGTGTCTCGTGCCCAGCGTTTATGAGCGCTTGCCGCGAATGCAGGGTATCATCCGTGGTTAACTACATTTTAAGGATTATAGGGGTTCCCGGGTCCTCTGTCAAACCAAAATATTGAGCGAAAAGTTACGTTAGCTTGCTGTAGAGTTGCCTCTTAGGTCCCTCACCCTCCCCTTAATCCCCACCCCTCGAGGGAGGGGCGACGGTTCGCGCACAAAAAAAGAGAGGCATCAGATGTTCCTGATACCTCTCTTCGTCTATCTTACGCGATACGGCAACGTCCCTTAGTGCGCGTGTCCTTCTTCAACTTCCTTGATCCACTTCGCAGCTTTCTTTCTCGCCCACCAGACCGGAACCATGCCGTCGACCATGATCCGCAGGGTCCCCGGGTTCCCGACGGAACCGAGGTAGATATGGACCGGGATGAACGCGGAGATGACGATAAAGCACACGTTGTGGAGGAAATGGGACAGGATCATCAAAGCTCTATAGCCCGGCATCAGCCATATGGCAAACCCCGTGGCGATGATCCCGGCGCCGCAGCCGAGAAGCGTGAGATAGAAAAGCTTCTGGCCCGTGTTCAGCTTGTGCATGGGCGGCGCGTGCTTCGGCCACCACTTTCCCAGATAGCCTCCTGCCGCGACCATCCATTGTATGTCGTCTTTGTCAAAGGTGATGCTTTCCTTCAGCCAGTTGAAGATGCTGAGGAAAAGCGACACCGTAAAGATGACGCCGATCCAGTTATGGATGTCCTTCATCAGCGGGAACCCGCCGAAGAGCTTGCCGACAACCTCGATATGGAACAGGAAAGCGAAGCCGGTGAGCGTCAGGATAAGACAGCTTATGGCCAGCGTCCAGTGGTTCGCAATCCCGAAGGAGGTCTCTTTTCTTATCAGGTCACGGTCATTTAGTTTCATCTTTTTCCTCCTTCTCCTTCTTGGGCCCGACTGCGAGGTAGTGGACGGCCATAAGAGCGGTCATGCCGCCGATTCCGGCCAGGGCCGCGGGTTTGAGATATTTGTGCCAGAAGACGACCATTTCGTTGATGACCGGCTTGTCGGCGTACCCGTACAGCTTCGGCGGGTCCTTGAACGCAAACAGCGCGCCGAGGCCGCCGAGGTCCGCCTCCCCGTACACTTTGTCATAACCGGCTTTTTTCGCCCTGCCGAGCAACGCGTCCCGGTCACCGTAGGTGATGGCGCCGGTGGGGCAGGTCTTGGCGCAGGAGGGCGTGAGGCCGTTTTCCGTACGGTCCGCGCACAACGTGCACTTTGAAAGTTTACCGTCCGTGCCGAAGCGCGGCACGTTGAAGGGGCA
>JBGPUS010000357.1:0-2514 GCA_041491325.1 Nitrospirota bacterium
GACTTGATCTCGGTTACACTCTTTGAAATTGTAGGCCATCGCGCGTCTCCAGGTATTCGTGATGGCCAATATTACTACGTTCATTACCTATTGCAAGGGATTTGTGCAACAGGCTCTTTAGTTATTTTAAAACCGTGTTCATCCGCCTGCGCCCGGCGTTTACGAGCCTGCACCCAACGCATATGAGTGCGAAGTGCGAATGTAGGGTGTGTGACGCAAGTGCAGGGTGTGGTTATCTGCTTTTTTAGAATAAAAAAAGGAGGGCGCCTGATGCCGGAATCCGTCATAGAATCTTTCCACGTAAAACGCCTCGACATCCTCGATGAGCACGGGAAAGTTGACGAGTCGCTTGTTCCCACGCTGTCCGACGACGAGCTCAAGAAAATGTACGAGCTTCTTGTTCTTTCACGTATCTTCGATCAGCGCGCGCTCAATTTGCAGCGGGAAGGCCGCATCGGCACCTTTCCCTCGATGATGGGACAGGAAGCTTCACAGATAGGAAGCGCTCTTGCCGCTGAGAAATCGGACTGGATCTTTCCCTCCTTCCGGGAAAGCGGCGTATATATAACGATGGGGTTCCCCATGCATTCGCTCGTCCAGTATTGGTCCGGGGACGAGCGCGGCATGAAAATTCCCGAGGGTTTGAATATCTTCCCTCTCTGCATCCCGGTCGGGACCCAGATCCCTCATGCCGTGGGCGCGGCCATGGCCGCGAAATACCGCAAGGACCGCGTTGCCGTGCTCGTGTATTTCGGCGACGGCGGCACCTCGCGCGGGGATTTCCACGAGGGACTGAACATGGCGGGCGTATTCAAGCTCCCGGTCGTGTTCCTGTGCCAGAACAATCAATGGGCCATATCCGTGCCGAGGGAGCAGCAAACCGCGTACCGGACCATCGCGCAGAAAGCCTATGCCTACGGCTTTGACGGAATCCAGGTGGACGGCAACGACGTGCTTGCCGTCTTCAAAGCGACAAAGGACGCGGTCCGGAAAGCCAAAGACGGCGGCGGCCCGACCTTGATAGAATGTTTCACGTACCGGATCGCGGACCACACGACCTCGGACGATGCTTCGCGGTACCGTCCGAAGGAAGAGCTTGAAATGTGGAAGGCGAAAGACCCCTTGCTGCGCATGCGGTTATTCATGAAGAAAAAAAACCTATGGTCTGAAGCCTATCAAAAAGAGGTTGAAGCGCGTTCAACCGCCGCTGTTGACGAAGCCGGAAAAAAGGCGGAAGCCATTGCCCCGCCGGACCCGAAAGACATGTTTACGTATACTTATGCCAGCCTGACCCAGCGGCTGACGAGAGAGTTGAGGGACTTCTGACATGGCGACCGTGAACATGGTCCAGGCCCTCAACCTGGCTTTGCGGGAAGAGATGGATCGGGACAAGGACGTGGTCGTGCTCGGAGAGGACGTGGGCAAGGACGGCGGCGTTTTCAGGGTGACCGACGGCTTGTTCGCACACTTCGGTCCCGATCGCGTAATCGACACGCCTCTCGCGGAAACGGGCATCGTGGGCGCTGCCGTCGGGATGGCCGCGTATGGATTAAAACCCGTAGTGGAGATCCAGTTCATGGGGTTCATTTATGCCGCGATCGACCAGTTGTTCTCGCACGCGGCGCGCATCCGGGCGCGGTCCCGGGGAAGGTTCACCGGTTCTCTTGTCATTCGCACTCCGTACGGGTCCGGCATCAAGGCCCTCGAACATCATTCGGAAAGCACGGAAGCTCTTTTTTGCCAGATGCCGGGAGTTAAAGTCGTCGTTCCCTCGTCGCCCCGCATTGCCAAGGGCCTGCTCCTGTCGGCCATACGGGACCCTGACCCCGTGCTGTTTCTGGAACCCACGCGGCTCTATCGTCTCATCAAGGAAGATTTGCCGGACGCGGAATACACCATCCCCCTCGGAAAGGCGCGCATCGCCCGGGAAGGAAAAGACGTCACCGTGATCGCTTGGGGCAGCATGCTCCACCGGACCCTGCAGGCCGTGGAGGGGTTCGATGCCGAGGTGATAGACCTCATGACGCTCAACCCCTTTGACGAAGAGGCCGTGCTCCAATCGGCAAAAAAAACCGGAAGGGTCGTGGTCGTGCATGAAGCGCCCGCGACGTGCGGGCTGGGGGCGGAAATCTCCGCCACGATCGCCGAACACGCCATGCTCCACCTGAAAGCCCCCATCGTCAGGGTCACGGGATATGACGTTGTTCTGCCGCTGCCGAAGCTCGAAGACTATTACCTGCCGTCGATCGAGAAGATACGAAAAGGGATAGAAACCGTGTTGAAATATTAGTTTCGCGTCTCTGGTCTCTGGTCTCGTGTTTAATGGTTATCATGAGACTATAGACTCGAAGCTTGAGACTTGAGACTCTAAAACTCGATACTCGAAAGGACCATCATGTCATTCGATTTCATATTACCCGATCTGGGCGAGGGAATAGCCGAGGCCGAAATCAGGAAATGGCTTGTGAAGGAAGGCGACATTATTGAGGAACACCAGGCCGTCGTCGAGGTGGA
>JBGPUS010000358.1:0-2504 GCA_041491325.1 Nitrospirota bacterium
GATACGCTCTGCAGGAAAGGGATACTACGATGCGAGCGGGAACTCGGCAACCGGCTCTGGGACGAGAACCAATCCGCGCCTTTTCCTCCGGGATATCCGAGGAACTGAGGGAAGTGAAGATGGAGTCGCTATTGACCGCGCGCCTGTGATAGGTGCGCGGTCGCATGTCACCGCCCGCAACTTTTGCCGCGTTAACGTCGAATGGTTTCCGATGTGATGTCGGGCAATCCTATGTCATCCTATGTCCAGAGGAACTGTCTGATATCGATCAGGCGATGCAGGTTCCTCTGGTCTTCCTCGTCCCACTTCTTCTCCAACCGCCAATGCTTTTTCAGAGCAGTATCATATGCCGTGTACTTCTTTCTGTCATAGTCCACAAGTTGGCGGCACTCTTCCCGGCATGGTCTTCCACTGCATAGTTGGCTTTTTCAAGCCCTTCTCATCAAGAGGACTTTTGCGGGCGAGGCTGTGGCGTGAAGTTTCTCCGTGACACGGATTATCGCGTAACCCGCCTTGCGTAATCCTTCCACCGTCAGAGGCGAAATATGCATATCGGCTATAAAATTCATGGCTATGGCTTGTTACCTTGTATGAGCCTGAAAGGGCCGATGGTAGTCTTCCGCAAGCCATGCAGCATATTCCATGCACTGCTTTATATCGTCCTCCTCAAGTTCAGGATAAGCCTTTAATATCTCCGCATGACCCATGCCGGACGCCAACAATTTAAGCACAAAGGCAACGGTGATGCGCATTCCACGAACGGTGGGCTACCCCATGCAAATTTCAGGATTGACGGTAATACGATCAGTTATCGTTGCCATTATAATTTTCTTCTTGCAAGATTCCTATTGGCATCAATGAACTCTAATTTAAGAATATTACAAACGCCGATAAAAGGCAAGATTAAAAGCCGCGTCTTTTGTTCTGGAAAGGGAAAACTAGGAGGTAAGCTACGTTATTATAGTGCTGAATCTACATCAAATTCACCGGATCAACATCAATAAGCACACGGCACTTCCTTCCGTACTTCTCCTCCACAGCTTTCTTTCCTTCGAGGGCGAGTGTTCTGATCTTATCTCGCTGCTGCGACAAAAGCAGGAGGTGAAACCGATACTGGCCGCGCACGCGCGAAATCGGCGCGGGCGCGGGGCCGAGGAGTTGCGTGTCCTTGCCACGCATCAGATGACGGATCCGGTTCTGCGCTGTTTTTGCCGCTTCGAAGGCATCGTCTTCGCGGGCGCTTTTTATTTCGAGCTTGATTATGCGGCCGATGGGAGGATAATGCAGCTCGGTGCGATAGGCGATCTCTTCGTTGTAGAACCCCTCATAGTCATGAGTGGTGCTGTGCCGGATGGAGTAATGGTTCGGGTTCATGGTCTGGATGATCACCTCGCCGCCCAGCTCGCCTCTCCCCGCCCGCCCCGCGGCCTGCGTGAGGAGCTGGAAGGTCTTCTCCGCTGCGCGAAAGTCCGGGAGATTGAGCCCGGTATCGGCGTCCACCACGCCGACGAGCGTTACTCCCGGGAAGTCGTGCCCCTTAGCGATCATCTGCGTACCGAGCAGAACGTCGACCTCCCGGCGGTCCACCTGCTGCAAAATCGCGTCGTAGGCCCCTCTGCCGCTAACCGTGTCGCTGTCCATCCTGAGCAGACGCGTTTCAGGAAAGAGCGTCCTGATTTCTTCTTCGACCTTCTGGGTTCCGGAGCCGAGCAATTTAAGCTCATGGCTTGAGCACGCTGGACATGCGTCCGGAGGCTTGACATGGAAACCACAGTAGTGGCACTTGAGGCGCTGGTCGGATTTGTGGTAGGTCAACGATACGCTGCAGCTCGGACACCTTACGGCGCCGCCGCAATCGCGGCAAATGAGCACCGACGAAAAGCCTCTCCGGTTTAAAAGCAAAAGCGTCTGTTCCTTCTTTTCGAGCCTCTGCCTCATATGCTCGATGAGCAGCGGGGAATAGATCGAGGACTTGGGCAGCGTTTTCACGTCGACAATCGTCACCGCGGGCATGGGCCGATGATCGACGCGGTCCGCAAGACGCACATACCCGTATTTGCCGTTCTTCGCATTATAAAAACTTTCGAGAGACGGGGTCGCCGAGCCGAGCACGACAACGGCATTTTTAAATTTTGCCCGCATGACGGCCGTGTCCCGCGCGTGGTAACGAAGCCCGTCGTCCTGCTTGTACGAATTTTCATGCTCCTCGTCCACGATGATGAGCCCGATCTTTTCAAACGGCGCAAACACCGCGGAACGGGCGCCGATGGCAACGTCCACCTTGCCGGTCAGGATGCGTCGATATTCGTCCGCCCGCTCCCGGTCGGTTTGCCTGCTGTGAAGAACGGCCACACGGCTGCCGAACCGCTGCCTGAACCTGCCAAGAAGCTGGGGGGTCAGCGCAATCTCCGGGACGAGAACGATTGCGCCCTTTCCCGTACCGGACAGCGCGGTGATGGCATGGAGATAGACCTCGGTTTTGCCGCTCCCGGTCACCCCGTGCA
>JBGPUS010000359.1:0-2492 GCA_041491325.1 Nitrospirota bacterium
CGCTGATTTGTGCGTTGCCACTTTGCCTCCTTGGGGTTTGAAAACAGACTAATCTTTTAACATAAAGGACCGTCGAGTGTCAAGAAAAAAAACCTTTTCTTGACGCCTCGTTTCTGATACAGTATCCGTTCGTTTCCCGTTGGTCCGAGGTTGCTAAGGCATGTCTGAACAGATAAAAGTCGCAAAAGCCGCCGGAATCGTCGGCGTCGCCACGCTTGCGTCCCGCTTGATGGGATATGCGCGAGATATGGCCATGTCCTGGGCTTTCGGCACGGGTGTGGCAGCCGACGCCTTCTACGTGGCCTACCGCATCCCGAACCTCCTGCGGGAGCTTTTAGCCGAGGGTTCCATGTCCGCGGCCTTCATACCCGTTTTTACCGAAACGCTCACGAAGGAATCAAAAGAGAGCGCCCGTGGTCTGGCAAACGCCGTGTTCGCCAGGCTCCTGGTGATCCTTGTCGTGCTTACCGGGCTCGGCGTCATTTTTGCGCCGTACGTAGTCAATGTCGTGGCCTGGGGCTGGGCCTATAAGGCCGAACACGACAAGTACCTCCTCGGCGTAACGCTTACCCGGATCATGTTCCCCTACCTTCTGTTCATCGGCCTTGCGGCGCTCGCCATGGGCATGCTCAATTCGCTCCGCTCGTTTCTCACCCCCGCGCTCTCGCCGGTAATGCTGAATGTAATGCAGATCACCGCAATAGTCCTGAGCATTCAATTTATGCCGGAACCCATTCTCGGAGTCGCCGTCGGCGTTGTGTTCGGCGGGCTGTTCCAGTTCCTGATCCAGGTCCCGGGGCTTAAAAAGCAGGGAATGATGATACGGCCGGTGTTTAAACCCTCGCATCCCGGGGTGAACAAGATCGGCGCCCTGGCCCTGCCGGTTTTTTTAAGCTCCTCGGTAAACCAGCTCAATATTTTCATCGGCACGATTTTCGCCTCGTTTCTCGCAACCGGCAGCATCGCCTATCTGTTCTACGGCATGCGGTTCATCCATTTTCCGCTCGGTATCTTCGGCATCGCAATTGCCACGGCCGTGCTCCCGACCATGTCGGCCCAGGCCGCACGGCGCGATATCGATGAGTTTCGCAAAACCTTCTCGCTCGGCTTGCGCCTGGTGTTCTTTATCATGTTTCCGGCGATGGCCGGACTTATTGCGCTTCGCGTGCCGATCGTGAGTCTCTTGCTCGAACACGGCCGGTTCGACCGCGTCTCCACGGAGGGCACCGCTCTTGCGCTCCTGTGCTATGCCGTGGGGCTGTGGGCCTTTGCCGGCGTCCGGGTCGTGGTGCAGGCGTTCTATGCGCTCCAGGACACCCGCACCCCGGTCAAGACCGCCATCCTCGCACTCCTCACGAATATCGTTCTGAGCGCCGCATTCGTTTTCAAGACCCCGCTCGGCCACGGCGGTTTGGCACTGGCAACGTCACTTGCCGCGGTCCTGAACATCAGCCTGCTGACGGTGCAATTGAGAAAAAAAATAGGACGCATGGACGGCGGCAGGATTCTGAGGTCCCTGCTCAAGGTCGTCCCGGTTTCCGTCGTCATGGGCGCGCTCTGCTGGTGGATCAGCATACAACCGGTATGGGGACTCACCGGGCATACGCTGTCTAAAGCCTTGTTGCTCGGCGGCGGCATGGGCCTGAGTGTGATTTTTTATATTGCCGCCATGTGGGTTTTAAAGAGCGAGGAGTTGATGTTTCTTTGGGGGATGGTGAGAAGGAAGACAGGATAAAGCGCCAAAGCTCAAGCGCCAAATACCAAATAATGACCTATGTCAAAAAAACCAAATTATAAAGTGTTTAAGACATCCCTCGGCTGGGCGGGTGTGGCCGTATCGGATCAGGGGATCTGCAGGATCATTCTGCCGAGAAAAGAGAAGAAGGCCGTGGAGAGGGAACTGGAGCATGCGGAAACATCCAACCCTTCTAATCCTTCAATCCTTAATCGGGCCGTAAGGATTCTTCGGAAATACTTTTCGGGCGAGAGCGTTATATTTGACCTCCCGCTGGACCTGCGTTTTTATACCGAATTCCAGCAAACGGTTTGGCGGGCGGCACGGGAAATTCCGCATGGTGAGACCCGTACCTATGCCTGGATAGCGAAAAAGATCAAGAATCCGAAGTCTGTCCGGGCCGTGGGGCAGGCGCTCGGCGCGAACCCTGTCCCGGTCATTATTCCGTGCCATCGAGTTATCAGTTCATCCGGCGCGCTGGGAGGCTTTTCCGGCGGCGTGGGAATGAAGGAAAAGCTGCTGGAATTGGAAGACAACACAAAAGTGACATAATCATAAATCTCCCCCCACCCATTTTCATGAAAGATGGATGTCCCTCCCTTTGGAAAAGGGAGGTTAGAGCCTGCCCTCGAATGGGGATATCGAGGGAGGGATTTTATGACACATGGAGATTCATTCAATCCACGTTTCCCGCGCGAAGCTGTATCACATGGAGAATAATTTTTTATGGTTCTCATTCGACTTGCCGTAGGCCCGC
>JBGPUS010000360.1:0-2491 GCA_041491325.1 Nitrospirota bacterium
ACGGCGATGCACGGGACCGTGAGTTCGAGAGCTTCTGAAAAGACTGGGCAAGGGGCAAGGAACACCCTTGGGACTACAAGGAGGCTCTATGAGCATAGCGGAAACCATGGAAACAACGCAATATCTGACCTTCAAGCTCGGCGAGGAGATTTTCGCGCTCGATATTGCTAAGGTGCGGGAGGTGCTCGACTTTACGGCGATCACCAAAGTGCCGCGAACGCCGGAGTTCATGCGCGGCGTCATCAACCTGCGGGGCAGCGTCGTGCCGGTGGTCGACCTTCGGCTCAAGTTCGGCATGTCGAAGACCCAGAGGACGGTGAATACGTGCATCATCATTACCGAGGTGACGGCGGAGGGTGAGACGACGATTCTGGGCGCGCTCGCGGATTCGGTGCAGGAAGTAGTGGACCTCGGGCCTGACCACATAGAGCCGGCGCCGAAGATCGGGACGAGGCTCAACACCGAGTTCATCAAAGGGATGGGAAAGCAGAACGACAAGTTCATCATTCTCCTCGATATCGACAGGATCTTCTCCCTGGACGAACTTACCCTCGTGCAGGTAAGCCCGGCGGAAGCGCCGGGATAGAAATAAGAAAGAAGGGCACTTCATGCTGACGAACATACTGCAAAAATTGACATTCAAGTCGAAGCTCGTGCTCACGGTCTCCGTTACTTTTTTTACGGCTGCCGTGCTTATAATCTTCATTGCCAACAGAAACCAGATGAACCAGATGCACGCCGCGGTCGCCAAGGAGGTTACGAGCAACCTCAAACTGTTCCCTGCCCAGGTGGCATCGGACGCCGAGGGCCTGTCACGGGCGCTTGGCGGGCTGGTCCGGCAGGCGGAGCTGCTCGGTCCCTTTGCCGAGAAAAACCGGGAAAAGCTACTTGCAAACGCGCAACCGATCTTCGCGGACTTGAAAGCGAAAAACAACATCACCCACCTGTATTTCATCGAACCCGACGGCACGATCCTGCTCCGGGCCCATATCCCCGACCATTACGGCGACGTCATCAAACGAACTACTTTCAAAAAGGCGGTGGAGACCAACACGCTCTCCTACGGTATTGAGATGGGCAAATTCTTTTTTTCGCTTCGGTGCGTGCAGCCCGTATCATACAAAGGCGTGCCGATAGGCTACATGGAGACAGGGGAGGAGATAGATCATATTTTCAGCAAGATCAAGGATATCAGCGGCAACGACGTGAGCCTGTTTCTCACCGAACACTACATAAAGGCCAAATCCGTAGAAGCAAAAATGGAGCGTGTCGGCGAATTCAACCTGCTGTACTCGACCCGGAACGACCTCGCGCTGAAGCTCGCGGACAAGGCAGACCTGGAGCGGGGGCTTAAGGAAATCGTCACGAAGGCGGTGGACAGGGACGGAGCAAAGTATATTGTCGGCGCCGGGCCGGTCAAGGACGCTGCCGGTGATACGGTCGGCGTCCTCCTCTTTAGCGCGGACCGGACTGAGCTTTACGCCGCGACGGTAAAGGACTCTCTCTTTATGATCGCCTTGCTGGGGGCCGTGATGGCGGCGGGGGGGCTCCTTTTTTACTTTCTTATACGAACAAACCTCAGAAAACTCGACGAGGCCGCGGGTTTTGCAAGCCGCATTTCAGCGGGTGACCTGACGGCAATCTGCGTTGAGGACACGTGCAAGGACGATATGGGCACGCTCTTTACCGCGCTGAAGAACATGGCGGAAAAGTTACGAACAGTCGTGATCGACGTGCGGACGGCCTCGGACAACATGGCCTCGGGCAGTCGGCAGTTGTCCTCCGGCGCGGAACAGATGTCGCAGGGCTCAACGATGCAGGCGGCCTCCGCCGAGGAGGCGTCATCCTCCGTCGAAGAGATGAACGCCACGATCAAGCAGAATGCGGACAACGCCCAACAAACCGAAAAAATCGCGCAGAAATCGTCGGCGGACGCCCTGGAAAGCGGCAAGGCCGTGTCCGAAGCCGTGGGCGCCATGAAGGACATCGCGTCAAAGATTTCCATCATCGAAGAGATTGCGCGCCAGACGAACCTATTGGCATTGAATGCAGCCATTGAGGCCGCCCGGGCCGGCGAGCACGGCAAAGGCTTCGCCGTGGTAGCATCCGAGGTCAGGAAGCTTGCTGAGCGCAGCCAGACGGCGGCGGCAGAGATCGGCAAACTGTCGGTATCGAGCGTGGAGGTCGCGGAAAAGGCCGGCCGGATGCTCGCCAAACTCGTGCCGGATATCCAGAAGACGGCGGAGCTTGTGCAGGAGATCAGCGCCGCGAGCAAGGAGCAGACCTCGGGAGCGGACCAGATCAACAGCGCGATCCAGCAGCTCAATCATGTGATCCAGCAAAACGCGGGAGCGGCCGAGGAAATCTCCTCGACGGCCGAGGAGTTGCTGTCCCAGGCCGAGCAGCTCCAAGGTTCAATTTCGTTCTTTCAGATAGAAGATGATAAACGCTTGACGCGGAGAATGGAGCGGAGCAAGCCCGCAGGCGATAG
>JBGPUS010000361.1:0-2482 GCA_041491325.1 Nitrospirota bacterium
CTTTTCCGATAATTCTCCCACTCCTTCCCGCGCGGCGAGAACGCGCGCCACTGCTTCTGACCATTCGTTAAGATCGGCAAGGAACCCGTCATCGTCGACGGTTATTCTGAGCTCGTCCTGAACGATCACCGGCATAGGACCCCCATTAGAAGTAGAGAACCATGAGCCCTAAGAAGAGCAGGCTCTTTGCCACCTCGATCCATCCCGTGGTCTGGAGCTTTACCTTATACGGGAGGGCAACGACAATGAGGTTGTCCGTCAGCGGGAGAAGGATAAGCAGGGAAATGTGGAATCGCCGATACGCATACGCCGCAAATGCCAAATACAACGCCATGAGTATTCTGTCCCTCGTTTTTTTCAGCAGCAGTGTCTTGACCTTGAATACGCCCGCCATGAAGTAGAGTGCCACGGCGACCAATAGCCGAACGTCCAGACCTCCGGTAAGCTGAAATTTTACGATTACCGCGGCCAGGCTGAGCAGAACAAATCCCAAGAGTTCGGTCACGAGAAAATGCTCCCCCACGAACTTGTTCATCACGAGATAGGCCACGGGAAATACCAGCAAGGGAAGAAGAAATGGCAGGTCGCCGCTGAAAAGCGCAAGGAGGATAGCGGCGGCGAGGACTATCTGTCCCAGAAAAACAAGCAGCGCTTCTCTATCGTCCTTCCCGCGGATCCATTTTGTGAACGCCGGTTTGGAATTTATGAGCAGGCCAAGCGAAAGGCAGACCAGCAGTGCTTGCCAGGAAAAAGCCCTACTTACCCCCAGCCCGATCAGGCATGAAATGACCAGTACACTCCAGGCCCCGTACTCTTTCAGAACATAGCTCTTTAATTCATTTCTCATGCAAAAAGTATAGCACGATCGAGGCGGGCGCGGTATGAGGAAGATCATGACTTGAAAAAGCGGTTTTTAGAATTTGCAGCCCAGTTGAATGAGGTTGCGGTTCGGCTTGTCCGATGTCGGATTTATCGTGCCGGAGAAGGCCCGTTCCACCTGGACATACAGGTCTCTGCTCAGAACATAGGTCAAACCCAAGCTGTTGTCGCTATGGTTATCGAGACTCACTTTGTAGAAGTAAGACACTTTGCTGTATTTGGCTTCGGTTTCGGATATAACGCCCAAATTTCCGCTGTCAACCCGCACCCGCAGACCCGATTTTATGATGAACTTGTCTTCAACAAGCTTCTTTTTTACTGCGGGTTGGTCGCCCAGTACGCCGACGCTCTCTTCAACCCCGGAATGCTCCTCGGTGGGCCTGTTCGAAATTTCAAACCGCAGGGCTTTGACCAGTTTGTCTATCTCGGGCATTTGCTCTTGCGCGTATTTTAGGGTCTCTTTCATGACGAGCTTGGTTACCGTTTTGCCCTCATTTTCCTGGTTGTCGAGCTGACTATTGCTCAACAGACGGTTGCTGTTCATGAGGTCCTGTTCACGCGGGCCGACATACTCACCCAATGATTTAAAGATCCGTTCGCGCCAATCTCCGATTACGCTGACATCTGAATGATTGACCTGTTTCGTTGAGGAATAGAGGGACGGGTCGGCGACAAAAATACGATAGGCGTTCAGCGTTAGCGTGGAATTATCCGCGGAAGCGGCCCCGGCGCGCTGTCTATTATCAAACGTCTGCTCTGAACCGGAGACCTGTTTATTAAGGGCCACGATTGCAGCTCCTTGCTGCGTCAGATCCTGAGCAAGGCCTAACCCGGGTAGAAATACCAGCAATGCCGCGCTTATGTAAAGAGCCTGTTTCATATCGTTTGTTTCCCGCTTTCTGACTACATAAGTAGCATGAGTCATGCCAAAGTATACAGAATATTGCGGTAAGCAAACATCTCATGAAATCAATAAGATATGAACCACATTAGGTCAGGAGGCGACTTGTAGGAAGGCAAATTTATGGCGGAGAATAGGATTATCGAAGAGGGGGTATTCTATTTTCGAATAGCTGCACGAAAACGGTATTGCGGATAAAATGGAAAAGCCGGAGGATGTGAGGTTCACGAACCGTTACATCTTCCGGCCTTAGGCTTTGCAGGTTCGTCGCACCTGGCGTCAAAACATCTACAAGATGCCGGAGATGGAAGCGCGCGCGAAGTTCAGGAAATCGGTCGGGTATACGCCGATCACGATGACGGCGATGACCGAAATCGCGAGCGCGATCGCCAGCGACGGCGCCGTGGATAATTCGAAGCTTTCCTTGGGCTCATTCATGTACATGACCATAATGACCCGAAGGTAAAAGTATGCGCTGATGGCTGAAAACAGCACGCCAACGATCGCAAGCCAGAGAAGGCCCGCCTGCACCGCCGACTTGAAGATATAAAACTTGCCGATAAAGCCGGCCAGCGGCGGAATTCCCGTGAGCGAGAACATGAAGATGAGCATGAGGAATGCCGCGGTCTTGTTGGTTTTGCCGAGACCGGCAAAATCCGCAATTTCCTCGCCCCGCTCGCCTGCCTTCCTGAGCATGATGAC
>JBGPUS010000362.1:0-2451 GCA_041491325.1 Nitrospirota bacterium
CCCCGAAAAACGGAACTGCGCCGCAAGGACGCGCGGGGGGCCGTTCATCTGGTCGGCGCGAACCTGGATGTGCTCGGGATCGTCGTCGCCCTGCAGCCTCCGCCTGCTCCCGGGTTTATCGACCGGGCGATCGTTGCGGCGCGGGTCGCGGACCTTGACCCCTTTGTCGTTGTGAACAAATGCGATCTCGCCGACTCCGTAGACCTGGTGAGCGTTCTGAAAACAGCTTACGCCGAATCGGTCCCGGTTTTTCCCCTGAGCGCTGTCGAGGGAACCGGTCTCGACCCTGTCCTGGATTTTCTCAAAAACAAGCGCGGCGCTTTTGTCGGCATAACGGGTACAGGCAAAAGCTCCCTCTTGAACGCGCTCTGCCCGGGAATCGAGCTCAAGGTCGGGGAGCTCGGCGACGTCACCAACCGCGGCCGCCATACGACGACCGTTTCCACGCTCCATGCCCTTGCTTCCGGCGGCGAGTTGATCGATACCCCCGGGTTTCAAGATTTCGGTCTCGTGGATATTTCCGCTGAGGAACTTGCGGCGTTTTTCCCGGGATTTGAAAAGACAAGCGAGGCCACCTGCCGTTTCAGCAACTGCCGTCATCGCACGGAGCCCGGCTGCGCTGTTACCCGCTTCGTTGCAAGCGGGCAGATATCGCGGGAACGCTACGAGACGTATCTGGAACTGCTGACCGAGGTGCAGGCGAGCGAGACCGAAGCACGGAAGGAAGAATGGAAAAAATGAGGCCGCTGACCGGGAAGTAAATCTTTGACACGGATAAGGGCGGATAAGAGCTATGAAAAAGCATGATAAGCCGGGTGAAAAATATAGGTACTCAATTACGCAAATCGGATTGAGCTTGTGCCCGCCCCACATCTACGCATTAACTGATCTACGCATTGAAGCATCACACCCCTAGCCCTGTCTCTCTGCTCAGTCCTCATACCTCAGTCCTGATCTCTCATCTCCGCTTCTTCGCATTAACGCATTTTATTTCAATCCAATAATTCTTGCTGTCCGATGACCGGGGGCAGGCGTTTGGGAGCCTTGATCCGCAGCTGTTTGTTCACATTCATGCGCCCGAACACAACCTGAATATCGCTGACCTTGACCCCGAATTCTTCCGCCAGAAACCGCACCATATGGTCCGTTGCTCGTCCGGCACGGGGCACTGCCGTAACGCTGACACAGAGCTGATGCCCCTTAACCTTGCCGATGGCGTCTCGTTTGGCATTGGGCGTGCCGAGAATATTCAGCACCAGCGTATCCCCCTCCCACTGAAATGGTTTTTTCATGATTCCTCTTCAGAGTAAAATAACCACAGCCGTTATTTTAAATTTTACACAAAAATAAAAATACTACAACACGTTATTTCAGCGTTTCTCCACGCGATGTTCTCGTACTTTTGTTCGATTGATATTATTTCTGGGAGTGATATCCTTTAATCAGAAGTGTTCAGGATTCACCATGAGCACTATCGCATAACAGGATAGGAGGCAAGGATATGCAAATAACTAAAATCGGCATTGTCGGGTCAGGCCAGATCGGGGGAACTGTTGGAATTCTGCTCGCCAAGGCGGGATACGAGATCTTCTACAGTTCAAGACATCCTGATACTCTCAAAAACCTTGTCAAGACCGCCGGACCCAAAGCCCGCGCCGGGACCGTCTCCGAAGCAGTCGCATTCGGTGATGTAATCGTGCTCTCGCTTCCCTTGAAGGCCTTGCCCGGGCTTGACGCCGGGATAAAGAAGGCCCTGATGGGAAAGATTGTGATAGACACGTCGAATCCGTATCCGGAAAGAGACGGGGTGCTTGCGGAAGAGGCAAGAAAAGAACCGGGCGGCATGGGGATTGTTGTGGCCCGCCTTCTGCCGGGAGCGCGGATCGTAAGGGCGTTCAATTCGGTGTATTTTAAAGACCTCGAAAAAACCGTGAACAGCAAGGGTGAAAAGATCGGGATTCCGATAGCCGCCGACGACCAGGAAGGGTTAAACACCGTTGAAGAGCTCGTGAAGCAAGCGGGTCTTGACCCTGTTGTCGTGGGAGGCTTGAGCACATCGAAATTGTTCGACGTCGGAGCCGTTGTGTATGCAACGAGCGCCTCGGCAGATGAGCTCAGAGAACAATTAAACGTGAAACCTGCAGGGTCAAGGCGTGCGGCGTAAGACAAGTAAGAAGTAAGGGCTTTTTTTCTTAATTCGACTTGAAGTTTTTGGAGGTTGACTATGAAATGCATGGACATCAATACAGTCGGTTCGTTCTGCGACTGCATCGCCGGAGAGGCCCCCGTTGATGCGGCGGCGCAAGCATTCTGTAACCGGGCGAAAACCGATAATAACATTACCGGCGAGAATCTGACCGAGTTAAAAATGGCGTTGATCGATCTGGAAGAGGAAGCATGCTGCGACTGTTAGGAAAAAGGGCCGCGCATCCGAGCCTGACTGGTAATCCG
>JBGPUS010000363.1:0-2431 GCA_041491325.1 Nitrospirota bacterium
ACCGATGACCCCTTGCATGTTTTCGGGTCCTGCGTCTTCAGCCATGCCAAGGGTGAGATTCGGGACGACAATCTGCATCTGCTGTTTCAGTTTCATGGCGTTCGCCATGGCGATGGCAACGACCATATCAGTGCCGAACAGCACCATGGCAAGCACGTCGGGAGCGGCGGCCTTCGCCGTTTCAAGCGCCTTGTGAAAATCATGCGGCATGGCGCCGGGAAACGGGGTCAATAACCCGGGGTGCGCGCGTTTGTCCGCTGTCCCGGTCAGGGTACGCAGGGAACGCTCAGTCGTCCACCCCCACGTATAGTCAGCGGTGATATAAAAATATTTCCGTCCCTCGAAATTTTTGTTCAGATGCAGGGAAAGCACATGCGCCGCCATCCAGGAGTCGTAGCATTCGCGAAACGTGTGCCGGTGTCCGTCTTTCCCGGTCGTGTCGGTTGAATAGGTCAGTGTGCCGAAAAAAATGACGCCTTTCTCTTCGGCGAGCTCACCGGCGGCTATGGCGATATTGCTGGCCGAGCCGCCGAACACCATGGCGACGCCGTCTTTCTCAATAAGCTCGGCAACGTTTTTTTTCGTAACTTCCACGCTGCACTGGGAATCCCTCCACACAATTTCAATCATTCGGCCGAGAATGCCGCCTTTTCCATTGATCTCGTTTTTGGCCAATTCCGCGGCGCGATACTGGTCCAATCCCTGCGTGCAATAGGGTCCCGACCGCGGGCAGTTTAAGCCGATCTTAACCGTATCCGCCTTGGTGAGGAACATCTTCTTTAAGGCTTCCGAAGTTTTCACAGTTGACCCCTTTCAGGCTTACGGTTCAATTCCCGAGCAATATCTCCACGTGATTTTTTACGAGTTCAGGCAGGCGGTTGAGCGCATAGCCCCCTTCGAGCAGGGAGACGACCCTGCCGCCTGCATAGGTCTCCGCCATGCCGACGATATGCTCCATGATCCACGAGAAACCTTCCGTGGAAAGTTTAATATCGGACATATCGTCGTCAATGTGGGCGTCAAAACCAGCTGATACGAGAATTATTTCAGGTTTAAACGCTTCGAATGCCGGGAACAGATCGCGTTCCATGAGTTTTTTGTATTCCTCGTCCCCCTGGCCCGGCAAGACCGGAGAGTTCAGGGTGAACCCGTACCCAGGCCCCCTTCCTTTGTCGAACTCCCTGCCGGTGCCGGGATACGCAAACGAAGGATGCTCATGAATGGAATAAAAAAAAACGGAGGGGTCATCTTCAAAAATAGCCTGGGTGCCGTTGCCGTGGTGTACGTCAAAATCAACAATGCCGATCCTGCCAAGCCCCCAGGTCCTTTGCAGATATCGCGCAGCAATGGCAATGTTATTGAAAAAGCAGAAGCCCATGGCCTTGTTGACTTCCGCGTGATGTCCCGGGGGCCTCACGGCACAGAACGCATTGTCGATTTCTCCTCTCATGACGCGTTCCACCGTGTCAATGACGCCGCCCACCGCCAGCATCGCCGTTTCATAAGACTTCATGCTAATTTTATTGTCAGGATGGTCGAGCTGGTCCAGCCCCAGAAGACATGCCTCGTCAAACCGCATGATGAGCTTGATGCTGTGGACATCCTCTACCCATTCCTGCCTGGCAAAGCTCGCATTGATCCGGACCAGTTTGGGGAGAAGTCCGGCCTCTTCTATTCCTTTGTAAACGGCAAGGAGCCGCTCCGGGGATTCCGGATGCTCCGGTCCCGTGCGATGGAGCAGATAACGCTCATCGTAGAGAAATCCTGTTTTTTTCACGCGAAAATCCCTTGTATGGTATTTCTTCCTCCCCGAAGGGGAGGAAGCGGGGGTGTCGGAACGGCTGCTTTTTTTTATCTATCAGAACTGGACCTTGTTTTCATCTCCCTGCACCATCGTCGTGATAAGTTCGACAATTTCCGGATTGGCCAGCGTCATGACGTCGCCCACGTCCGTGCCGTTCGAAATAGCGCCGAGCACTCTGCGCATGATCTTGCCCGAGCGGGTCTTGGGCATGTCGGGCACGATCCAGACCTTCCTCGGCTTTGCGATGGCCCCGATTTCCGTGACAATGGCGTTTAATATTTTCTTGGCCAGCGCCTCGCTCGGCTGGAACCCCGGTTTGAGCGCGACATATAAGTCGGGCTCCTTGCCCTTGACTTCGTGCTTCACCGGGACCACGGCGGCCTCGGCGACTTCCGGAACAGTCAGCGCGGCGGACTCGATCTCCTTGGTTCCCAGCCGGTGGCCGGACACGTTGATAACGTCATCGATCCTGCCCAGGATGCGGACGTAGCCGTCGGCCGCCACCACTGCGGCGTCTCCGGTCAGGTACGGCCAGTCGCGCCAGTCTTTGCTCTTGGGGTTCTTGCAGTACCGTTCGAAATACTGGCGCACAAACCGGTCGCGGTCTCCCCAAATCGTATGGAACAT
>JBGPUS010000364.1:0-2418 GCA_041491325.1 Nitrospirota bacterium
CCTTGTAATACAAATAGCTGCCGTCATAGCCGAGAGATACCATGCTCCCTGTTTCTCCGGCGCCGGGGTTTTTCGTATCCTCGGCAAAAGACAGGCCGCTTCCAAGAAATAACACATGCGCAAGAGCGAGTGATAAAATAATTTTTTTCATCTTTCCCTCCGGATCCTGTCCAGACCCCTCCGGCAAACAGCCGCGGGTCAGCTCTCAAACAGCTCGACGAATTCGTTTACCGGCATTTCTTCCAATGCCGCCTGATCGAGGCAGACGGCAAGAATTTCTTCCTGTTGTTTTAACGGGAAGCAGCGCGCAATCCTATCGTTAAACTTCCCAACAAGCGCAGGCTTGCTCTCCGCGCGTCGACGGCGGTGTCCGAGAGGATATTCCGTTTCAACGAGCTCCGTGGCTGTGCCGTCTTTGAAAAATACCCGGACTGCATTGGCAATAGAACGCTTTTCGGGATCAAGATAGTCCTTGGAGTACCGCGGATTTTCAATGCACGTCATCTTTTCCCGCAAGGCATCGATCCGCGGGTCAGCGGCTATGTCGTCCTCGTAATGGGCCGCGGTCAGGCTACCGAAGATAAGGCCGACGGCTGTCATGTACTGAAGGCAGTGATCGCGGTCCGCAGGATTGTGTAGCGGCCCCTTTTTATCGATGATCCGGATAGCGGACTCCTGCGTGGTTATCTCTATCCTCTCGATCCGGTCGAGCCTGTCCTTTACCTTCGGATGGAGTTTGAACGCGCATTCCACCGCGGTCTGGGCATGGAACTCGGCCGGAAACGAAACCTTAAACAGCACGTTCCCCATCACATAGGAACCATAGGGCCGCTGGAATTTGAATTCGTTGCCGCGAAAAAGAACATCATAAAAACCCCAGGTCTTTGCCGTTAACGCGGAAGGGTAGCCCATTTCACCCTTGAGCGCCATTATGGCGAGCCACACGCCGCGCGCGGTCGCATCGCCGGCGGCCCAGGATTTCCGGGAGCCGGTGTTCGGAGCATGTCGGTAGGTCCTGAGGGACTGCCCGTCGATCCATGCATTGGACAGCGCGTTGATAACGTCGTTCTTCGTCCCGCCCAGCAGCCTCGTCACGACGGCCGTGGTAGCGACTTTGACCAGCACAACATGGTCGAGACCGACCCGGTTGAAAGAATTTTCAAGCGCGATAACGCCCTGAATTTCATATGCCTTGACCATGGCGGTAAGGACCTCGCGCATCGCGGGCGGCCTCCTGCCCTCCGCCGCCTCGGCGCGGGAGCGGTAATCGGCCGCGGCGAGAATCCCTCCGAGGTTGTCCGAAGGGTGTCCCCACTCCGCCGCGAGCCAGGTATCGTTGAAATCGAGCCAGCGAATCATGGTCCCGAGGTTAAAGGCGGCCTGTACCGGATCAAGCCGGAACCGCGTGCCCGGCACAAGAGCGCCCTGAGGGACAACCACGCCGGGAACGACCGGACCCAAAAGTTTCGAGCAGGCAGGGTACTCAAGCGCTTCGAGCGCGCAACCCAAGGCATCGATAAGACAGTATCGGGCCGTGTCATACGCTTCGCGCGACGTAATTTCGTAATCGCACACATAATCGGCGATCTCGGCGAGCACCTTGTCGGGACCGGGCCGGACATTGGATTCGTGAGGACTCATGCGTTTCCTTCTGTTTTACTTCCTGTCCTTCAGGGGCACATACTTCCGTTTTTCCGGGCCGAGGTAATTCGCGGAAGGCCGGATGATTTTGTTGTCGAGCCGCTGCTCTATAATGTGGGCGCCCCAACCGGCCGTCCGGGCCAGCACGAAAAGCGGAGTGAACAGCGAGGTCGGCACGCCCAGCAGATGATACGTCACTGACGAGTACCAGTCCAGGTTGGCAAACAGATTTTTTTCCCGTGTCATGACCGTCTCGATTCGCTCCGCGATAGTGAAGAGCTTCGTGTCGTCTCCTTCTTTGCCGAGGTTCCGGGCTATCTCCTTGATGATCTCATTGCGCGGATCGACCGCCGTGTACACCGGGTGCCCGAAGCCTATAATGATCTCCCTGGCCGCGAGCCGGGCCTTTATATCGGCCTCGGCCTCATCGGCGTTGCGATATCGCCGTTGCAACTCGTGGGCCGCTTCATTCGCCCCTCCGTGCTTCGGCCCCTTAAGGGCGCCGATGGCGGCAATGATCGCGGAATAAACGTCTGAAAGCGTTCCGGTCACCACGCGCGCGGCAAACGTAGACGCGGTGAACTCGTGCTCGGCGTACAGGATGAGCGACTGGTCCAGGGCGCGTTCGTGAAGGACCGACGGTTTCTTGCCGTGCAGAAGGCGTAAAAAGTGGCCCGCAATTGTCTCATCCTCCGTCTCTGCCTCGGTCCGGCGGCCCGTTCGAGTGTAGTGCCACCAATACAGCAGCATGGACCCGAAGGAAGCGATCAATTGATC
>JBGPUS010000365.1:0-2417 GCA_041491325.1 Nitrospirota bacterium
ACCGACAGAATGCCGCAATGCGAAGTCGGGAGCCTTCCGCCGGCCTACGGCGACCGGGCCATGATTCGGCAGGTCTTTTCCAATCTTCTTGCGAATGCGATCAAGTTCACCCGGCCAAGGGAGGAGGCCCGTATTGAGGTGGGCGGGCGCGAGGACGGAGCGGAGAACGTGTACTATGTCAAAGACAACGGCGTGGGGTTCGACGCGCAGTATGGGCACAAGCTTTTCGGCGTTTTCCAGCGGCTGCACGACATGGATGAGTTCGAGGGCACGGGCATCGGCCTGTCCATCGTCAAAAGGATCGTTGAAAAACACGACGGCCGCGTCTGGGCCGAAGGCGTGTTGAACGAGGGCGCAACGTTCTATTTTGCGCTGCCAAAGAGGTGACAGGAATAAATTTACCGCGAAGGCGATTAAAAGCTTTTGGGGATATCCACGTGGAGCAACTATGTTCTACAAGCTTGTGTGATCAGAAAACCGTATTCCCGATGAAGCTTGCCCCAGTATGATTAAAGCAGGGGCCTTCGGAAATAACGGTTTTTTATTATTTTTTGTCATCCCCGAGCGTTCCTATCGGGGATATGGTTTCAAGATGTTGGGTTAATACAAACGACAAATTATTGCCACATTGTTTGTTCATATTTTGTAGGGCAACCCTTCAGGGTTGCTTTAAGCAAGGCTAAAGCCTTGCCCTACAGGTAACAATTCCAAATGCGTTTGCTGTAGTTGCGTCAAGTGGATATCTTTAAAAGGTTTTGATACTGATTTGTTTTGCTCTTGGAAAGGAGAAAACAGGCAATGAACGATACTATAATAGAAATACTGCTCGTGGAGGACAACCCGCATGACGCGGAGCTTGCCATGCGGGCGCTCAAGGAGCACAACCTTTCCAACAAACTTCACTGGGTGAAAGACGGGGCCGCGGCGCTTGACTTCGTCTTTGCGACCGGAGCGTACGCGGACAGGGACGCCCATCAGCCGCCGAAGCTCATCCTGCTCGATTTGCGTCTCCCCAAAGTGGACGGCATGGAGGTCCTGAAAAAGATCAAAAGCGACGAGCGCACGAAATTTATCCCCGTCGTGATCCTGACCTCTTCAAAAGAAGACCGCGACATCATCGAGAGTTACCAGTTGGGCGTAAACAGTTACGTCAGCAAACCCGTCGCGTTCGAGGAATTTATAAAAGCAGTTTCCGAACTGGGCCTGTATTGGCTGCTTTTAAACAAGCCGCCGAGGTAGGAAGAGATGAACAAAGTGTGTCGCATCCTGATGCTTGAAGACAGTCCGGCTGATGCGGAGCTGTCCGAGCGGGAGCTGCGGAAAGCCGGCCTGGAGTGTCTTACCCGCCGGGTGAAGACAAGGGACGAGTTCATTCACGAGCTCGAAACGTTTGGCCCCGACCTGATACTTGCGGACTTCAGACTTCCCACGTTCGACGGGCTCACCGCGCTTGCCGTCGTGAGAAAAAATTACCCCGACCTCCCCTTCATCATCGTGACCGGCACTCTGGGAGAAGAGCGGGCCATCGATTCTCTCCTGAGCGGGGCCACGGACTATGTCCTGAAGGAACGGCTGACTCGCCTCGGGCCCGCCGCCAACCGCGCGTTCGCGGAAGTTGAAGAGCGGAAGAAGCTCAGGCAGGCGGAAGAAAAGGTGGTAAACGCCGCACGGGAATGGCGGTCCACCTTCGACGCCATAACCGATTTCGTCACCCTGCTGGATCGGGATGGGAAAATCATGCGGTGCAACAAGGGCATGGCCTCGTTTCTGCGTAAGCCGTTCAACGACATTATCGGCAAGCCTTTTTATGAGCTGGTCTACGGCGCCGAAGGGACGGTCTTCAGCGATCTTCACGAACGGACGCTGACCAGCGGCCACAGGGAGACCACGGTCGCGCATTTGCAAGAGAATTGGTATCGTGTCACAATCGATCCGCTCACCGACGACTCGGGGGCAGTGGCGGGCGCCGTGCACATTATGATCGATATCACCGGACACAAACAATCGGAGGACGCGTTGCGGGAAAGCGAAAAGCGTTTTCGCTCGTTATTCGAGAACATGCTTGAGGGCTATGCGTATTGCAAGCTGCTCTTTGCGCGGGACCGGCCCGTGGATTTTATCTATCTCTCGGTAAACAACGCCTTCGGAAATTTGACGGGTTTAAAGGACGTGGTCGGGAGAAAAGTCACCGAGGTGCTTCCCGGCATACTCGCCGCCCATCCGGAGCTGCTCGAAATTTATAGCAGAGTGGCCTTAACCGGCAAGCCGGAACGCTTTGAAATTTTCTCCGATTCTTTTGGAGGTTGGCTGGCTGTCTCCGTCTACCGGGCCGCAGAAGGATGCTTTGTCGCCGTATTTGACAACATCACCGAGCGTAAACGTTTGGAAGAGTCCCTGAAGAAGCATAGCGAGGAGCT
>JBGPUS010000366.1:0-2409 GCA_041491325.1 Nitrospirota bacterium
AAGACCGTATTTTTTGATCAGCGCTTCATAGACGGCAATTTTATCGTGGGCCCCCTGGTGGACTTCTTCGATGCCGAGCTCCCGCGCACGGAGATTCACAACTTCGGATTTTCTGCCGGTTATTATCCCGATCATGATGCCTGCCCGCTGGGCGACCTTGATCCCGTGTCCGTCGCGCACATGAAACGCCTTAAGCTCGTTTCCCTGGTTGTCGAGGATGATCGTTCCGTCGGTCATGACCCCGTCGACATCGAGCAGAAGGAGTTTGATTTTTTTGGCTTTCGTGCCGATGCTTGTCTTGGTTTTTCTCATCTCTATACCACCCCTGCCTTCAGCAGGTCGTGGAGATGGATTACGCCTTCGGGTTCTGCGTTTGACGTGGCAACGATAAGGCAGGTAATGGAATTCTTTTCCATGAGCGCGACTGCTTCAGCCGCAAGAGAGTCCTTGTTGGCTGTTTTCGGCTTTTTAGTCATGATGTCCCGGGCTTCTTTCGAGAGCAGGTTTTCACCCGATTTTTCTGTTTTTTCCATCCAGCGGCGGAGATCACCGTCTGAGATCACGCCGACAAGCTTTCCCGAAACATTTACGACAGCGGTTACTCCCATCTTCTTCGATGAAATCTCGTAAATAGCGTCTTTGATGAGCGTCTGCTCGGACACGACGGGGACCGCGTCGCCGGTATGCATGAGGTCGCGCACGCGGAGCAGCAGCTTTTTGCCCAGGGCTCCCCCGGGGTGGAAGCAGGCAAAGTCCTCCTCCTTGAACCCGCGCTGGTCCAGGAGCACCACGGCCAGGGCGTCTCCCATGGCAAGGGTCGCAGTCGTGCTTGCCGTGGGCGCGAGCCCCAGCGGACAAGCTTCTTCCTTTACACCGACCTCGATCACGACATCGCTGTTTTTCGCCAGCGTCGATTCGGCATTTCCGGTCAGCGCAATGATCTTGATGCCGAGGCGTTTGAGCGAGGGCAGCATCCTTGCTATTTCTTCCGTCTCCCCGCTGTTGGACAGAGCGATTACGGCGTCGCCTCTGGTCACCATGCCGAGGTCCCCGTGGATGCCCTCGGCGGGATGCAGGAAGAGCGCGGGCGTCCCGGTGGAAGCGAGCGTGGCGGCTATCTTTTTCCCGATGAGCCCCGATTTCCCCATGCCCGTCACGACCACGCGGCCCTTGCAGTTCAGTATTATCTTAACCGCCTTCTCGAACCGTTCATCGATGCGGTCGATAAGCGCCATGACGGCTTCCGCTTCTATTCTGAGAACTCGCTTTGCCTGGTCTATCATCGTTTCACGATCCCATCGATTTCGCGGATTTGCTTGAGCAGCGCGGGAAGCTCGTCCAGGCTCAGCATGTTCGGTCCATCGCAGAGCGCCTCGTCCGGACACGCATGCACTTCCATGAAAAGGGCGTCGATCCCGACTGCGGCGGCGGCGCGCGCCAGGTGCGGAACGAACTGTCGCTCCCCGGAGGACGCGACGCCCGCTGCACCGGGGAGCTGCACGGCATGCGTCGAGTCGAACATGACGGGATAACCAAACCCGCGCATGATCGGCAAAGAACGCATGTCGGTCACCAGATTATTATACCCGAACGACACACCCCGTTCGGTTATGATGATGTTCAGATTGCCGGTGGACGTCGCTTTCTCAACCGCGTTCTTAATGTCCCAGGGGGAAAGAAACTGTCCCTTTTTGATATTCACCACCCTGCCGGTCTTTGCGACATCGACGATGAAATCAGTCTGCCTGCACAGGAAGGCCGGGATCTGAAGGACATCCAGGACTTCGGCCGCGGGGCCGATCTCCTCGAAGCGATGCACGTCGGACAGGACCGGAAGGCCGAGTTCCGATGCTACGCGGCCGAGTATCCGCAGACCTTCTTTCAACCCCGGTCCCCGGTACGATTTCAGGGAGCTGCGATTTGCCTTGTCATAGGAAGACTTGAAAATGAAAGCCATGCCGAGCTCCTCGGTCATGCGTTTGAGCCGCGACGCAGCCTCGAGCGTAGCGCTCTCGGACTCGATCACGCACGGTCCCGCGATCAGGACGATTGGATTGTTCCCGCCGAGGCGAATGTTTTTTATTTTGATTTCACGCGTCACGATTTACTCCCCTGGGTACTCTGCTTGAGGGCGGCCCCGATAAACGCGGTAAAGAGCGGATGCGGATTGAGCGGCCTTGATTTGAACTCCGGATGGAACTGGCACCCGAGAAACCAGGGGTGGCCCTTCAACTCCACGATTTCAACCAGCTCACCGTCCGGGGAAACGCCGCTGATAGTCAGCCCAGCCGCCAGCATTGCGTCC
Organism: Nitrospirota bacterium; assembly: GCA_041491325.1. Lineage (GTDB taxonomy): Bacteria > Nitrospirota > UBA9217 > UBA9217 > UBA9217 > JBAZLV01. The sequence continues at coordinate 2,306 of JBGPUS010000366.1, forward strand.
CGATACTTGTTATTGAACTCGTAGCGGTGCCGATGCCGTTCGAAGATGTCTTCTTTGCCGTAGGCTTGATACGCAAGCGTGCCCTTGGATATTTTACAGGGATA
>JBGPUS010000367.1:0-2404 GCA_041491325.1 Nitrospirota bacterium
CATCAGAAACCCCGCATAGGAGGGAAGATGGCGCGTGACGGTATAGGTTGAGGCATGCGGCTGCCACGAGCCGAAGGCGTCATTCACATATATGTCCGCCAACCCGGCGAGTTGCAGAGACAGTCCCTCGCATGCTTCTCCTTTTGACTCTTCACCGGCGAACCACCGCGTATTCGGCAGGTAGATGCCGCCGAGCCGTCTCTCTTTCAGTTCTCTGATGGCCAGGTTTATGGACGTGTCGAGACCCGTGATCCCTTTCTCAGGGTCAACAGCGAACCGCGGAATGTGCAGCTTGGTATGGAGCTTCTGTTCGAGATACTGGGCAATCGGCTCTACTGCTTCATCAGGCCGGCAGGCGATGGCCCCGGTCTTTTTTTCCTTTGGCCTGCCCACGTGCGTCATCATGATTGGTCTTCCGCCCCGTTCCACGATATGGAACAGCGTCCCGATGGTCCGGTCTATCCTGAAGGGGTCCCGGACCTCACCCTTTTTTACCACGTTGTGGTCAAACCGGACGAGAACAACCTTTCCGTTCAGGTCCGCGTCCTGGATCAGGGGAAGTCCATGTTCCGTTAATGTATTAATCATGTTTCACCTCTTGCCGGCTTCGGGATGCATATCTTCCAAAGTCTATCGCAGAACGACCCGACTGTCAAACGAAGCGAACGGTATTATGCGAATAATAAGCGCACTCGTCTTGATTTTATTCACCTGCACGGCTATGATTGGAGTATTCGTAAATTACCATAAATGACAAGGGGGTTCCCATGGTCAAATCCGGTCTATTCACGCGTCCCGCAGCGCTTATGTCTTGCATCGTTGCCCTGGTTTCTTTGTTGATTTTTGCTGCCGTCTCGCAGGCAGCGGCGCTGCCCGCAGTCGGCGCGATTCACGAGATACGGAGCGGAACGATCTCCGTGCAAAAAGACGGGAGCTGGCATCCTGCTGCTGTCGGCGACATAATTTTCTCGCACGACCGGGTCCGGACCGATGCCTCCGGAACGGCGGTCCTCCGCCTCGACAAGATCGGCAAGTTCCTCATCGGTCCGAATACGGAGTATACCGTCGGTGAAGACAGAAAGAATTTCAAGACCATCCTTCACCGTGGTTATGTCTGGTTCAAGTCCGCCTTTGTTTCCGGCGCGCGGGTTGAGATTTCTTCCGGGAACGCCGTGGCCGGAACCAGGGGCACGAAGTTCTCGGTATTGTCCGACAGCGAAGGCGTGGAGGTCTGCACCTGCAAGGGGGCCGTCGACGCCGGAACGGCGGACGGCAAGGGCGTAATCGTCGGCAAAGGTATGTACGCCGTCGTTCTGAAAAATGGGATCGTTTCAAGCCCTGCGAAGGGAAAAACTTTAATAGATAAAGTGTGGCAAGAAAAAACAGGCCGCTACACGCCCTGCCTGCTGTGCCATGTGAAGAGCAAGAAACCCTTGGACCTTTAATCCTATGAACGGCGGATGGAACCACACCCTGCACTCGTTTATGGCCGCGCTTTCACAAGAGCAGGCTACGCGCACACACCCTACATTCGCGCTTCGCACTCATTTGCGTTGGGTGCAGGCTCGTAAACGCCGGGCGCAGGCAGATGAACGCAGATAATTCAAAAACATAAAGCAAATTCACTTATTACTCGGCAGGTGAAAACATTGAGTAAACTAAAACTACTGATTTTTGTTTTCATTTCTTCTCATCAGTGTTCATCTGTGGTTAACTACTTTTTAGGATATTACGGGTCTTCAGCAGTACAAAGGATCAGCGCAGGCAAGCACCTGCCCGCTTTTGCTTCCACTCCTGAAAATGGTGATCCCCTTCACCCCCTCCTTAAAAGCAAGCAGGAATGCACTCCGAACGTCCTCGACCGTTGCCTTCTGGGAGAAGTTGATGGTCTTGGACACCGCGTTATCCGTCCAGCGCTGGAACGCGGCCTGCATGCGAACGTGCCATTCAGGCGCGATATCAAAAGCCGTCTTGTACACGCTTTTAACGTCTTCCGGAATTTCCGGCATCATCCGGATAGGCTCTCCCGCCGTGATGCGCATCAGCAGTGAATCACTGTAGAACCCGCGCTCCTTCGCAGTATCGAGGAAGTGCTCGTTCACCTCGGGAAGCGTTGCGTCCCCGAGGACGTGACGCTCATACGACAGGGCATAGAGCGGCTCGATCCCGCTCGAACAGCCCGCGATAATTGAAAGCGTGCCCGTTGGCGCCACCGTGGTCACCGTGGCGTTCCGTAGTCTCGGCCCTCCCTCATGGTCATATATGCTCCCTGGGAAGTTCGGGAATACGCCGCGTTCTCGGCCGAGTTCCTCGGACATCTCCCTTCCTTTTTCTCTCACAAACTTCATGATCCGCTCACCTGTCCGGAGCGCTTCTTCGGAATCGTAGGGAATCCCGAGCCTGA
>JBGPUS010000368.1:0-2378 GCA_041491325.1 Nitrospirota bacterium
ACCGTTATTGGCCCGCCCTCCAGCACGTACAAATATATTCCGCGCCCGGGCTCAAGCTCATAGCGCTCCGTCTTTCCCGCATGCAGAAAGCTCGAAAAAACCCGCGCATCGGAAACGATCGGAAGAGCGCCTTGGTCCCTGTTAGAAACGATCGGCAGAAACCGGTCAATCCTGTCCGCTTTCTCAATGGCTTTCTGTTCTACTGTGGGTTCGAGGCCTTGTTTTAAGGGATAAAACCACATCTGGATAAAGCGCATGGGCTGGTCAGGGAGGTTGTTGATTTCCGAGTGCCACATGCCGCGGCCCACGGTCGTATGCTGCACCCACCCTTTCTTGAGAACACCGCCCTTGCCGCGCTCGTCCGCATGCCGGAATTCCCCGGCGGCAACGTAGGTGACCACCTCGTTGTCTTTATGGGGGTGGAGCGGCCAGACAGCTCCGGGCGTCAGTGTATCGTCGTTAAAAACGCGAAGCGTTCCGAAGTCCTCGAATTGAGCATCATAGTAATCTCCGAACGAGAAATGCCACCGGCCGTGGAAGCCCCCGTTCTTGATTTCGCCGTCGATCTGATAAATCGTGTCGGGATCGCGGACCTTGATCATGTGACAGCCTCCTTTCCCGGAACCAGGACAGAATGGCTCTTATTTGAATTATACATCATGGAAGAAGCTTGTGGAGGGAGGACTGAGGAAAATAATTTCGGGCAGGGGAGTAGAATACGCCGGAACCAAAGCGTCTCTCGCGGAAGCGCGGAGTTCGCGGAGAAAGTCAAAGCCATTTCTGTTTTTAAAACCCGTAATTCAAGATCCCTCCGCGAGCTCCGCGCCTCCGCGAGAAAACTTCTATTTCTGCTCTTTGCGTTACCACTCTTGTTCGAGAAATTCAACAGCCCTGTTCTCGGACCAGTAGGTCCCATCCTCGTTGAACTGCACAAAACCAACGTGGCCGCCATTCAACGGTATTTCCAGGTGCACATACGGGCTTTCTTTTGCCTGCTCGATCGGATAGCATTCGCTTGCGAGGAACGGGTCGTCAAAAGCGTTCACGATCAGCGTTGGGACCCGTATCGCCGACAAGAACCTGGCGCTGCTGCATTGCTCCCAGTAATCCTCGGCATTTTTGAACCCGTGGATCGGCGCGGTGTATCGGTCATCGAAGCCCTTGAAGTCCCTGATGCGGTCAAAGCCGTCGTCGTCGATAGCGCCAGGCATCAGTTTCATCTTTCGCTTGATCTTCTCATGGAGCGAAACAAGAAACTGCTGCATGTAGAGCCAGTTCTTCGTTGAAGCCAACCGGGTCGCTCCCGCCTTCAGGTCGCAGGGCACGGAAAAAGCGACGGAGCCGCGGATTCGCGTATCGAGGGTATCCGCCATGCCGCCCAGGTACATCAAGGTAAGGTTGCCGCCGAGGCTGAACCCGACGAGAGCGACGGCGTCGTACATTCCGGTCCCGAGCGCGTGCCGCACCACGCAATCCAGGTCGTCGATGGACCCGTTGTGGTACATGCGAAGCCGGAGATTACTTTCGCCCGAGCAGCCGCGGTAGTTCCATGCCAGGGCGTCCCAGCCATGCCGGTTCATCAGGGTCGCCATGCCGACGATGTAAGGTCGATAGGTGCTGCCTTCGAGGCCATGGGAAAGAATGACCAGTTTCCTGCTGCTGATCCGCAACCAGTCAAGATCAAGAAAGTCATCATCCGGGGTATAAATGCGCTCGCGCTTATACAGCGTGTGCGACAGTTTTCGCATGACTGCCGGGTAAATGGTCTGGAGATCGCCGTTCCTCAGGAGGAAGGGAGCGTTGTAGGACGATTGATGAATGAGGGGCATATGGGTTTGGACGCTCTTCTGGTGGCGGTACTGGGATCATGAATCTATCCGTCGCATGGACACTTTTATTATTCCAATGAAACAAGGATACTCGGTTTACGTGAAAGGAGCAAGGGGGAAACGCATTTTTAACGCCCACGGGTCCGCGTAAGTTTCTTGACAAAGCAAGACAACCATATATACTAATATGCAACGCATCATTCGAGGAGGGGTCTATGGGTTTGGGAGATTTATTCGGGGCTGGGAAAAAGGAAAAAACGCCCTTTCGGATTCCACGGGAAATTTCAGAGTTGCGGACGAGGATCGAAACCGAAACCAGAGAGCAATATCCCAGTTTGTCCCGTTACAAGGAAATCACGAGGCTGGCCACATCGGTCAACGATTATTTGGACGACGTCATCGCAAAAAAAGAGCACGCAGAGGAAGCAAACAGAGTCAAGGCTGATATCAAGAGGAAGTTGGAGGGGTTGGAGGAAAAAATTCAAAGAAACACGGAAGAGGTAAAAAAGGAAGGGAAGCAGGATTACGTCGAAAAAAATATCGACTACC
>JBGPUS010000369.1:0-2376 GCA_041491325.1 Nitrospirota bacterium
ATCAAAAGAGTGTCTTTCTTTCCGCTCGGGTCCAGGGAATAGACGACCCCGCTCGAAACGGCCTCCACCATCGCCACGCACCCGACGGACATTTTCATCGTGTGGGCGTCAAAACCGAATCGTCTTTGGTATGCAACGGAATGCGGCGAGAACAGGCTCGCGATGACCTGTTTGTATGCCTCCTTGACGGTCCCGGCTTCCAGGGGCACGTTGAGAACAGTATCGAATTGTCCGGCGAAGGAAAGCTTTCCGTCCTCCTCCTCCGCGCTGCTTCTGACGGCGATGAAGCAGGAGGCGCCGCATTGCAACTTCATTTTCCTGATTGCCTTGTCGAACTCCTCATCCAGGGCTGGGGGGATTTCCCCGGCGATGATCGAATCCCGGAGCAGAACAAAATCGCTCTCGGAAATGCCGCCGCTCTTTCTCAGGGCTTCCACACGCTCATCAAGCCGGTTGAATTTCATGAATTCGTTGAACGAGTGGGTCGTCACGAAAAAAGCGCCCGGAACAGAGAGCTTCAGGACGTTTTTTAATTCCGCAAGCCCGGCGTTCTTGCCGCCGATCTCGCAATACAGATCCCATGAGGTGTCTTCGCAAAAAACGATCCGCACCCCCGAAGAGGCATCCGTACTCGACATCATTTCCCGGATCCTGGTGTCGATCCGGACGAATGCGTCCTGGAGGCGGGGATACCGGTCCCGGGTAAGGGCGTCAAAGCTTTGTATCGAACCGGAGACGGCCAGGGCAAGTTCGGCGTAAGCGCTCTCGATATAGTGGATATCAAACACATAGCCCCCTCCGAGCTTCTCCCCCATGTCCGCGATCTGCTCCACGGCCTTGTTGTGACGGTCGAGAACTTCCCTGAATCTGTTGAAAAGTTCTTCAAAAGAAGGCAGTGAAGAAATAACCCTTTTCAGCTTCCTAACAAGGGTCCGTGAAACATCGGTAAGTTCATTGTTCATTCGTTCCTCGGTGACTTTTGCATGGATGCAACCCTTCATGTGATCGGCTTCGGGAAGAACCGTGGACAGCTGGCGCGCATTCGAACGCGAAAACAATCGGCCTCCAGTCATCATTTCGTACTTCTTCTCGATTGTCAGCTATGGCAAGGGAAAAACCGACGGCACAAAATAGGATGGCGGAAGGACCGGAGAGAAACTACTATAATAACGAGCACATCATTGGTCTCGCTCTAAAGGCTGTTTAAAAATATACCAACGCAGGCTAATACCCTGTATTCGTTTATGGCCGCGCTTTCGCAAGAGGCTACGCTACGCACTCATAACCACTGGGCACTTAGCCCGCGGCTACCCAGGCGTATCGCATTGATTGCAACAAGGTAGCCGCACCCTTCAGGGTTTGTTTAGTACTGTTTGGGCAGGGGAGGATTATTCGGCGCGAACCCCTGACCTGGTGTCCGGTCTTGGACGCTTCCGGTCTGTCGGCCTATCCGCTTTTCTCGGCCTGTCCTCCGCCATGATCTGACGAGCTGTCTCAAACTCGCCCTCTTCCGCGAATGACGCTGCCGTCATGAGCGATTCCAATTCTTTGAGCATGGTTTTCACTTCCTTTCGTTTTTACCCCCGGTTCAGCCGACGACCACCAGAACGGGACAAACGGACGCATTGATGACTTTTTCTACAGCGTTGTCTCCCCATAATTTGCTGAACCAGTTCTTTTTCGGCGCACCCATAATGATCAGATCGCACCGCTCTTCTTCCGCAAGCTCCACGATTTTTCCGGGGACGTCGCCTTTCTCAAGCCGCGTCTTGATCAACGTTCCGTGCGCGTCGGCCGCGGCCTTGATTTCCGCGATCGCCCGGCGTCCGCCGCTGTCCAAAGCGTCCCCGATATTTTTAATCCCCGTCAAATGGAGGTCTCCGTCATACGGCGGAATGACCTTGACGACCGTAACCCAGGTCTTTTCGTCGCTTGCCAGTTTCACGCCGTAGTCGAGAACGTGCCTGCTCCCGTTCATCGCAATAAGAATTTTCCTGTACCCTTTCATTTTCCGTCACTTCACCACTAAGAGGGGGCAAGAAGCATACGCGATGGTCCGCTCAGCGGTACTGCCCAGCATCGCTTTGCTCAGTCCCCGCCAGCCGTGTGTCCCCATGACGATCAGATCATTTTTCAGCAAGGAGGCGGTCTCAACAATCTTGTCGACCGCGTGGCCTTCCTGCACCATCGCAGTGATCGCTATTCCCTGGGCAGCGGCATTTTTCTTCGCCTCTTCGGTAATCTTCTCCGCCTCCTGGAACAGACTTTTATGGATGCTCTCGGTCTTGAAAAAATCCACCATTTCCTCATAGCGCGGAATAACGTAGAGCACGGTGAGCTCCCCGCCGTCGGCCTTCACCAGCTCGCACGCCCGCA
>JBGPUS010000370.1:0-2359 GCA_041491325.1 Nitrospirota bacterium
CCGTTTTTCTGGACGCCGAAGGCAGGGACGTTTGTGGTGCGCGCTGTGGATGATCAAGGCAGAGCGGCGGTACGGGTGGTAGTGACCAAGATCGTGGAGTAAATCAAGGAGCAAATATCAGAGTCGATGGTGATAATGTATCTTGAAAAAAAGTGCCATGTTCAATTTCAATGATATAATTATGGATTGCTGGTATCTTGTCGTTAGACCAGTTTCGGTTTGACTGGGCTAGGGGTCAATGAGGAGGACCTGTCTATGATATGTACTGGTGCGTTGAAAAAGCTCGCAATGCTTTGCCTTATCTCCGTTATGACAATGGGATGTTCCACAAAACGCGTGGCTCTCGAAGGGACCGCGACGCCTGGGACAATCGAGGTCATCGTCAACGCGATCTCGTACGACGAGAAGGGGCGGCCGGTGCTCGGTACGGTCCTCGCGGAACGGCCGTCCAACGACGGAGCTCGTTTCTCCCTCGTGCGCCTCTCGGAGGGCCGCCCTTTGGTCAGCTACGATATTGCCGTGGTAAGGCAAAAGCCGGACCTGGCTAAACCCTTCCAAACGGTTTATGAATGGACAGGCAGGGGGTTTATGCTGGGCGCGAACATCACCGGAGTCGTGGCGCAGGGCACCGGGCGCGTCGAGGTACGCGATAAAAATGAAGCGGCTTTTGTCCTTGCGATCGTGATCACGCCGATGGCAGCCGGCACGGTGGGAGGGTTCATCGTGGGCATCGTGGACGGGATCAGGCAGACCGCGGTGGAGTTGAGCAAGGTGGCGTCGCAGGATGAGGAGGTCATCACCTGCACCAGATACGAGTATGACGCTTTGGGCCGTCTTGCTTATATGCACATGCTCACCCCGGACCGCACGCGGGAACTCGTCCGGACCGAATTTCTGTACGAGGGTGCCGCGACTGTGCCGTCAAGGACCGTGGTTCGGAGCCTGGCGGAGGGGAAGGAACGGGAAATCAGATAGGGTTTGCATCTTGCATTGTTCTTAGTCCCCTTGACAGTGTATAATGACTTCACTCTATGAGATCCAAAACCGAAGCCATCATCATCAGCAGCATAAACCTTGGGGAGGCGGACAAGCTTGTCACCTTCTTTTCTCTCAACCGGGGCATGCAAAAGGGCGTGGCTAAGAACGCGCGAAAATCCTTCAAGCGCTTCGGCGCGGGGCTGGAGTCCTTTACGCTTTCCCGGCTCCATCTCTATGAACGTGAGTACCAGGAGCTTGCGCGAATAGAATCCGCCGATATCATCGAGCAGCACCCGTCCATCGGGTGCGACTTGGCCCGGGCGGCGGCCGGCGCCGTGATGCTCGAACTGGTCCGGGAAATGGCGCCGCTTGGAGAACGCAATGCCGCGGCGTTCCTGCTGCTCTCCCACGTGCTCCATCTCCTGGATGAAGGCGAAGACCCTCTTTTCCTTCTCAGGATCTTCGAGATAAAGTTCCTGTCGCTCCTGGGATACCAGCCGAAACTCGACCGCTGCCTTTCGTGCGGCATACAGCCGAAAGGAGAGGTCATCTTCTTCGGCATGAAAGGCGGAGTGCTCTGCCCGGCCTGCATGGTTTCTTCGGGAGATGCTCAGCTCAGGATTTCGCAGGGAGCTGTCGGGTTCTACTACCACGCGCTCAGGATGGAGATGGACAAGGTCTGCAGGCTCAAACCCTCTCCCTCTATCATGCGGGAACTCGGCCAGGCCTTTTCCGAGCATACCTTGCATATCCTCGGGAAAAGGCTTAAGTCCATGGAATTTCTCAGGTCGGTCTGCCCGATGTAACGTTATTCACCACGGGTTGCCGACCGTCTCGGAGGAGAAGCCATATCCCCGATAAACCTAAAAACGGCATTTGACACGGATAAATGCGGATAAAAAACTGATAACAGCGGATTTTTCTCTCTTTATCAGTTCACCTAAAAGGCGAAAGCTTTGTTTCAGGATTTATCCGCCGTATCATATGTTAATCCGATTTTTCAGTGTCCAACAGCTCTTTTAGGATAAAGCATTCGAGGATGACAGTTCTTAATAGTATTTTGAGATGATTATTACCTGCAATAGGTGGATGCAAGCTTCAAAACCGTGTTCATCCGTGGTTATGAACGATTTTTTTTCGAGACTTTCGCCAAGAAGACGATCGTGAGCAAAACGCAGAGGTAGGAGAAAATATCTCCGAAGCGGGTATAAAAAGTTTTCTCCGTTCCCGGAACGATCCGGTTCGTGAGATACGCCTGGGTAAAAATTTTCGTTGTGCTCAGGATATGTCCCTTGGCGTCGATAAAGCCCGAGACCCCGGAATTCGCGGCGCGGGCCACGGGCACGCGGTTTTCCACGGCGCGAAAGACCGCCATGGAGAA
>JBGPUS010000371.1:0-2343 GCA_041491325.1 Nitrospirota bacterium
CCTTGCCCCTGCATCCTCAATGGTTTCTCATCAATAACGTCCCGATTTCGTTTACGAGGGTCTGTGAGCCCGCGTATCCTGTCGTAGCCTTCGACGTATAGCCGAGGGTCTTGTACACCGGGAATCCCATCTGATACAGCGGGGCGCCGAGCTTATGCGCCGTGGCTTCGGCGTGAGAGTTCGAGATCAACAGATCGAACCGTCCCGTGATCGAGTGCAGATCGCCGATCAACACTTCCCGGGCCTGGATCCGGTCCGCCGCGGTGGAGAGCGTGGGAATGACCGCCAGCTCTACCGACGCGCCCATTTCCTCAAGCCATTTCGACGTCTGCACGGCAAGGTCGGGTTCGAGCGCGATGCAGATTTTTTTGTTCCCGAAGAAGGCATGCGCGTCCCGCATGGCGTCTACAAGGGCTCTGCGCCGACGCTCAAACTTTTCCGGCGCTGGCCTGTTGCTTATTTGCGAAAGGGTCCGCAGCAGCGTATCCACGGCAGCCGGACCCGAGAGGCCCTCGCACAGCGTATAGCCGACCCCGCAGTCGTGCTGGAGCATCTTTGCCGCGGGCTCCATGCTCATGCCGACGGCAATCGTGAACGCCGCTCCACCCATGCTCATAATTTCTTCTACTGTGGTCCCTCCGCTCGCGAGCGGTGAAAAATCCTGTCTGCTCCCATCGAGAGCAGACAGGTCAGGGAGAACAATCGGTCTCAAACCGAATGCTTCTATAAATTCCTTCAGGTCGGCAACGTCTCCGGGCGTAAGCTGCGGACCCGCAAGTACGTTGACGGTTATGGCGCTCGTTATTTTCGGTTCGCGTTCCTGGTCCGGCACCCGGCTTCCGACTATTGACTGAATAATCGCTTCTACCGCTCTCGCATATCCTGTTTCCAATCCGCCGTCGTAATCCGGCGTCGGCACATAAACCACCTTGACCCCGGACCCTTGCCCCATGACCCTTTTCAAACCGGCCTTTACATCGTCGCCTTTCACTTCCGACAACCCCGACGTGAGAACGCCGATGAGGTCCGGTTTATTTTTGCCGATAAAATCCTCGACGGTCTTGATCAGCTTTTCCTCGCTCCCCATGACGACATCTTCCACAAAAAGTTTGCTCGTCGCGAGCGCCATCGGCTCGCGGAAGTGTTTGGTCAGGAGCACTTTGCCCAGGAATCCGCAGCCCTGCGCCCCATGGATGATAGGCAGCGCCCGGTCGATCCCCTGGAACGCTATTGCCGCGCCCATGGAAGGAGAATGTTTCAGCGGATCAATAAGGATGCCGGGCGACAGCTTTGGGTTTCGGGTTTCAGTTGTTCTGTTGACGGGTTTCCCCTTGCCCCCTGACTCTTCGCCCTTGCCCCTTTCGTAGAACCGCACGCTGTTGCTGATCTCCCGCGCGAAGTTGACCAGGCCGGGATATCCCGCGTATGCCGTATGCCGCTCCTGGTTCACGTCGACGAACGGATAGCCTTCCTTGGCGGCGAGGTACTGGTTCCGTCCGCCGGCGATCAGCATGTCCGCGCCCCGCTCCCGCATAAGCTTAGTCAGGTTCTTGGGCGTTACATCCTCGACCAGCGGCGCGTCCGGGCCAAGTATTTTTTTCATCTTTATTTCGTCTTCGACCGTGCTCTTTTTCGTTCCGACCGCGACAACCTTGATGCCGAGGTCGCTGAGCGCCGAAATGAACGACCAGCTCTTGACCCCGCCGCTGTACAGCACGGCCTTTTTGCCTGCCAGATGTCCATACGGGACCAGCTGTTCCTTGACCCTTTTTTCCTCGGCTTTAATGAGCAGTTCCACGGTGGTCCGCAGGTCAAAGCCCGCGTCGGCCTCCGACTGCTGGCTCTTGGGTTCCGACTTCATGAGCTCGTCTGCAATGGCTCGCAAAGCCTTCGCAATCTCGGTGCTGCCGAAGAACGATACCTCCACGTACGGAATCCCGTACTTCCGTTTCATTTCCTGCGCCACGTTGATCAGCGCTCGGCCGCAAATAACCACGTTCAGTCTGGCCCGATGCGCCCAGGTGAGTTCTTCAAATGTAGAGTCACCGGTGATCTTCGATAGGATTCTGAACCCCGCCTTTGCGAGCAGCGGCTCCACGAGCCAGAGATCTCCCGCGATGTTGTACTCCCCGATAAGGTTGATGTCGTAATGCGTCGTGACCGGCGGTTCTCCCGTGCCGATCACGTGTTCCAGCAGGGCTTCCCCGGCGATCCGGTTGCCGAGGTTTTTCGGCCCCACAAACCCCGGAGCATTCACCGGGATGACCCGGATGTTGAGCGCGGCTTCCGCCTTCCTGCAGACTGCCTCGATATCTTCTCCGATCAGCCCGCTCACGCAGGTCG
>JBGPUS010000372.1:0-2317 GCA_041491325.1 Nitrospirota bacterium
CGACGAGCGTGCTTTTGCCCGAGCCGGAAACGCCGGTCACGCAGGTGAATACGCCGAGCGGGAACCGGACGTTGATGTTTTTCAAATTGTTCTCGGTCGCTCCGACGACGCCTATCGACTTTTCGAACGTTCTTCTTTCCGCCGGAATGGTGATGAACGACTTGCCGGAGAGATACTGACCGGTGAGCGACTTTTCGTTAGCCTGAATTTCCTGCGGAGTGCCCTGGGCCACGATCTCGCCGCCATGCACGCCCGCGCCGGGCCCCATATCGATGACGTGGTCGGCGGTACGGATGGTCTCCTCGTCATGCTCCACCACCAGCACCGTATTGCCGAGATCGCGAAGTCGGATCAGCGTATCGAGGAGCCGCCTGTTGTCGCGCTGGTGCAGGCCGATGCTCGGTTCATCGAGAATATACAGGACGCCCACGAGGGACGAGCCGATCTGCGTCGCGAGCCGGATGCGCTGGCCCTCGCCGCCCGAGAGCGTGGCCGAGCCCCGGTCCAGCGTGAGATACTTGAGGCCCACGTGCGCCATGAACCCCAGCCGCTCACGGATCTCTTTCAGGATGCGCTGGGCAATGGCCGTTTCTTTTTCCGTAAGGACCAGGCTGGAAAAAAACTCCTGGGCCTGCGTAATGCTCATGGCGGTCACAGCGCTGATCGTTTTGCCGGCGACCTTGATCGCCAGGGCTTCTTTCCGGAGCCTGCTGCCGTTACAGTCGGGACACGTCTGGTAACTCATGTATTGTTCGAGTTCCCACTGCGTGGCATAGGAATCGGTCTCCTCGTAGCGCCGCTTGAGAAGCGCCAGGATGCCTTCAAACGGTTTGCACGCTTCCCCCTTCGAGGCAGAGGATTTTCCCGAGTTTTCGTTGACCCCGTGCATCAGCATCTTTTGCTGAAACGTCTTCAGGTCCTTAAAGGGCGTATTCACGCCGAAATCGCAGCCGCGGGCGAGTGTTTCGAGCATCTGGAAGTACTGGAAGGACGTGCGTTTGGCCCAGGGCTTGACGGCGCCCTCCCGAAGCGAGAGGTTGGCGTTCGGAACGATAAGGTCCGGGTCGAATTCAAGCAGGCCGCCGATGCCGTCGCAGGTGGGGCACGCGCCCTGGGGATTGTTGAAGGAGAAGAGCTGGGGCGTCAGTTCGGGGTAGCTGATGCCGTCGACGATGCAGGAGAGTTTTTCGCTGTACAGGAGGTCTTTTTTCCGGTCCACGAGGTTGATGAGAACGACGCCATCGGCCTGGCGCAGCGCCGTTTCAACGGATTCCGCAAGCCGCCGCTCGATGCCGGGCTTGATCACGAGGCGGTCGATCACCAGCTCGATATCGTGCTTCTTTTTTTTATCCATGGCGACGGGCTCGCCCAACTCATGGATGACGCCGTCTATCCGCGCCCGCACATAGCCCGAAGCCCCGGCGGCCATGAGTTCTTTTTTATATTCACCCTTCCGGCCGCGCACGATCGGGGCCAGGACCTGGATGCGCGTGTCTTTCGGCAAGGCCATGACCGCATCGGTGATCTGCTGCACGGTCTGGGCCGCGATCTCCCTGCCGCATTTGTAGCAGTAGGGTTTTCCGATGCGCGCGAAGAGCAGGCGCAGGTAATCGTAAATCTCGGTGACCGTGCCGACGGTGGAGCGCGGGTTCTTGCTCGTGGTCTTTTGTTCGATGGCGATGGCGGGTGAAAGCCCGTCGATGGAGTCCACGTCGGGCTTGTCCATCTGGCCCAGGAATTGGCGCGCATACGCCGAGAGGCTTTCTACGTAACGCCGCTGCCCTTCGGCGTAAATCGTGTCGAAAGCGAGGGATGATTTCCCGGAACCGGAGAGCCCCGTGATGACCACGAGTTTGTCCCGGGGGATATCGAGGTCGATATTTTTCAGATTATGCTGGCGGCAGCCTTTGATGACGATTTTATTCATAATGAAACAAACCCAGCCACGAAGTCACTAAGACACGAAAACACCGCTGAAACGAAGAAAGCATGAAGTTGAGAAGAGCGGAAGGTAGGCAGGTTTGCTCCTTACCTTCTCACCTTCGTAACGTCCTATCTTCTTGCCTCTCTTCGTGGCATATTTGGTTCCGATGGTTTAGGTGAAACGTAATTGTACCACTGCGAAATGCGGGAGTAAAGCGATTTGTGCCGACAGCCGTCAGCTTGAGAACAGCGAGAGAAGCAGCGGCGGATTTTTGCTGCTATGCGCGAATGCATTATTTCACCGATAAAACTATTGACAAGGATATTCCGTCGTGTTAACGTACTTCTGCTCCTGGGCCAAAGTCTCTATTCCGATTTTCCTTTCCTTGCAGAA
>JBGPUS010000373.1:0-2300 GCA_041491325.1 Nitrospirota bacterium
AGCACGACGCCCGTGCCCGTGTATATCAAAGCGATCTTCCAGCCGAAGAGCCCCCAGAGCATAATCAACGCTATTTCATTGACCATGGGAGAAGAAATAAGAAAGGAGAAGGTGACGCCGAGCGGAATTCCCGCTTCGACAAAACCGATGAAAAGCGGGACCGCGGAACAGGAGCAGAAAGGCGTGACGATGCCGAGCAGGGCGGCCAGGACGTTGCCGAGATATTCTTTTTTGTGAGCCAGTATCCGTTTGGTCTTCTCCGGCGGGAAATAAGCCCGGATGACCGCAACCGCAAAGACGATAGCGGCAAGCAGCAGGAAGATCTTGATTGAATCGTAGATGAAAAAATTGAGCGCTTCCCCGGCATGGCCGCCTTGCGGCAGTTTGAGGAGCTTATAGACGACGTAGTCGGCGAATTCCTTGAGCACGCTGAACTCCTTATATAAAAAACTTTTTATATGTTTATCAAAATAAGCACGGTTTGTCAATAGAATTGTTGGAGGCATGAATAGCATATTAATATTGCTTTATGAAGAGGCGCGCGGGAGCAGGGAGGCGGAGCTGGGTAAAAACGGTTTTTTAGCTCAAAAAACAAGCTTCCGATTATACACTTTATGCACTTGTCCGATGAAGAGGGAAGCCGTTTGTTGGGTTTTCTTCGTTTGACAGGATGCCGGACGGGAGATATACTTGATGTACAAATACGGGCGATGCGAGGAGGCGGGCATGCGGATCAAGACCATTCTTTTCCCCACGGACTTTTCCAACGGCGCACGGGCCGCCATGGACCACGCTATTTCGCTTGCAAAAGACTACAGCGCGAAACTGATCCTGATCTATGTGGCCCAGAACGTTCCTGTTACTGAGTGGGACAATCTTTCCCCTCATTACGAAACCGAACTGATGGATGACCTGGAAAAAAGCGCTGGGATTGAGATGGGGAAATGGGTCTCTGAAGTTTCCGCAAAAGCCGGGGACGTGGATCAGGTGATCGCGCGCGGCGTGCCGTTCGTCGAGATCATCAAAACGGCGCGGGAAAAGAAAGCGGACCTGATCGTCATCGGAACGCATGGGAGGACGGGGATAGACCACATGCTTTTCGGCAGCACCGCGGAAAAGGTGGTCCGCAAGTCTCCCTGCCCCGTGCTCACGGTCCGCATCCCGGGTAAGGAATTCAAACTGCCGTAAAGACTGACAAGCTCTTCTCGTTCTCTCGTACTGTGGGCAACAACAAAAAAGGCGCTCTGCAAAAAATTGCAGAGCGCCTTTTGTATGACGATCGATGAACTAATCAGGAATGTTACTTTTGCGCGACCGGGGGCGACGGCACGTTTGAGCTGTGGCATTCGGTGCAGTTGCTTTGCGCGTTGATTCCGTACATGGCCGGAGGGAAGACGCCTTTCGTCTCATATTTGCCGTCTTTCCAGGCATTCAGCAGTTCCACAAGGTGATAGGCCACGCTCGCGGTGACTCTCGCGCAGCGGTCCTTTCTTTCGGGGCTTTTCAGCTCTTTATTGGCGGCCTTCATCCATTTCCCGACCGATACGTGGCACAGCGGAGATTCGCTGACGGTCTTGGGGATCGCGGTTTTAACCTTGGGGGCCTTCGGGGTGTAGACCGGCATGGACGCGTCCGAATACCACTGCATGAGTTCGCTCCCCATCATCATGCCGGTTTCCGAGCCGGCGATCCGGGGACCGATGGTCAGGTTGGTCACGATATTCGCTCCCGCGTTGGAACCGCAGATGGTTCCCCAGCCCGAGATGCCGCCTTCCAGGAAAATGAATCCGTCGAGGGGGAAGGACTTGTAGGGCTCTCCCACTTTTTCACGGAGCTGGGTGAATACGCTGCTGATGACCGCGGCCCCGCAGAACACGCGATACCATTCTTCATACGCGAGGTCAGCGGTCTTCTGCGGGTCAAGTTTCACATACGGCCACGGCCATTTTTCAGTAGAGCCTCCCTTTGCCTCGGCCTTTGATAAAAGGCCCGCCGACGCCACGGCAAGTCCTGCCGCGCCAAGAGCAACTTTTCCCGTGCCGATAAGCAGGCTTCTTCGGGACAACGACTCATCCGACATCTTTTCGTCCTACATTAACACCCCTCCTGTATTCGCCTTGATTTGAGTAATGGCGCGCCAGTTTTTTTTATTCGGAGAGCGCCGAAATATTTCGGTCTTGTATAGAGCCTGTTGCACAAACAGCGGATTTATCCGCTCAGCATAGTCCCTCCAGCGTGTTCGCTGGATGATAATGGCAGTGTATAGCGGAATATGGTGTAAAAAGAGGGCGCCGTTCCTC
>JBGPUS010000374.1:0-2297 GCA_041491325.1 Nitrospirota bacterium
ACAATGATTTCCATAAGGGGCTGATCAACGGCGTCGCGGCCTGGATGTACGGCTGCGCTTCCGTGAACGGCGCGCTCCTTGGGTTCGGCGAGCGCACGGGCAACACCCCGGTAGAGGCCCTGCTGATCGACTACATCAGTCTGACGGGAAACGGCGACGGCATCGACACTACGGCCATCACCGAAGCGGCCGAATATTTGCGCTCGGAAATGGGGTTCCCGATCCCGTCCAACTATCCCTTCGTCGGCTCTGAATTCAACTCCACGAGCGCGGGCATTCACGCCGACGGCATGATGAAGAACGAGGAGATCTACAACATCTTCGACACGTCGAAGATCCTGAAGCGGCCCATGGGCGTCATCATCACCGATAAATCCGGCATCGCCGGCCTCGCGCATTGGGTCAACAGCCATCTTCAACTGGACGCGGACAAGAAGATCGACAAGCGGCACCCCGGCCTGGCCAAGATCCACAAATGGGTGATGGAACAGTACGAACAGTGCCGGACCACGAGTATCTCGCACGATGAGCTGCAGGAAAAGGCGAAGAAATACCTGCCCGAGTATTTCGTGTCCGACCTCGACAAGCTCAAGAAAAAGGCGCAGGAGATTTCCCTCCATCTCGTCGAGGAGATGGTGGAGCGAATGGAGATTCGGTCCATGGACCATGCGAAACAGGAAGAGGCCATGCAAAAACTCCTGCAACAGAACGCGTTTATCCAGTTCGCCTATGTCGTGAACGCCGAGGGGAAAAAGATCACCAGGAACATCACGCAGATCCAGTACAAGGCCCAGTTCGAACACTCGGGGCTTGGCGATATATTCCTGGACCGGCCCTGGTTTATCAACCCCATGAAGGACGGCAAGAGTTTTGTATCGGATTTTTACACGTCGAAGATCACGGGCGCGCTCTGCATCACCGTGTCGGCGCCCATCAGCAACGCGGAGAGTGAAATTGTCGGTGTATTCGGCGTGGACATCCGGTTCGAGGACCTGGTGCGGGCGGAATAGCGAAAGACATTTTTAAAAAACCACTGAAGGAACCTTAAGGCTGTTGAGCATATGCTCGGCAGCCTTTTTTTAGTCGCCGAGCATGGATGTCCTCGCTTTCGCCCGCCAAACTATTTTCATCAGGAAATTCGAAACCAAATGACGGGAATCCCCGATTGTTGTCTCATGCGATTTCGGCTATATATATCAGAATAGAATCGCGCAATAGCCACGTGTATGAGAAAGAGCCGCCCATGAGGAAAGCAAACAAACATAACATTCTCATCGTCGAGGACACGGGAGAAAACGCCGGGTATTATTCGGCGATTTTGCACGATCGTTACCTGGGCAGGGTTTCATCCTCCGGTCTTGATGCGCTCAAAATCATAAAATCGACGGATATCGACGTTGTCGTTCTTGACTCTAAGCTGGCGGCGCCGTCGTGCCGGGAAGTACTTAAGGAGATTTACGAAAAAAAACCGTCGCTGCCCGTTATCGTAGCAACCGAATACGGCGATGAGCATGACGTGGACGTGGCCCTTCGGGCCGGGGTGAGGCAGTATATAAAAAAGCCGTTCAGTTGCAAAGAGTTGACGGCCAAAATAGAAACCTGTCTTTTGCCGAACACCGCGCACCAGGACGGTACGGGAGCACCAGCAGGCCGCGAGGGGGGACGGAAAGCCGACGGTCGTCCTTCCGATGCCGTGACTCGCAATAAAAGCAACATACAGAAAGCCGTTAAGTTCATTGACGATAAGTTCGCCACGCGAATAACCCTGGACGGGGCAGCGGCCATAGCGAGCCTGTCCAAGTATCATTTTTCCCGCACCTTTAAAAAAGCCGTAGGCATGACCTATCAAGACTATCTCAGCAGGCGGAGGGTGGAAAAAGCGAAAGAACTGCTGCGCGAAAACAACTGCACGGTCGCGCAAGCCGCGTCTCAATCAGGATATTTCGATGTTACCAACTTCGAACGGATATTCAAAAACGTTGCCGGTGTAACTCCCTCTGGTTACCGAAAACTTTCCAGGCGTTGAACCTTTTTTTCGACCTTACGCTTTTTCACGGGACAACCTTTCCTATCCTGCTTAGAAATAATTTTGCACGACTAAAAGGTCGCGCCGCTTTGTTTTGGACGGTTATATCGCCCGCAAGTTATTCCTTGAGTTTGTCATACACTTCCTCGAATTGCGAGGCCGTTTCTTTAAACGCATTAAGCACCCGCGGATCAAAATGATGGGGCATCGTCCTTCCATCGCCATCGGTAATTATCTTATACGTCGTGCCGTGATCAAGGGCGGGTTTGTA
>JBGPUS010000375.1:0-2253 GCA_041491325.1 Nitrospirota bacterium
ACGCTCATCCATCATTTTCTGAGCGTAAGCTGGGGGCCGGTGATTCCTCCCGGCGAAGCGTTTCAAGGCATCGAGGCGACCAAGGGCAACAACGGGTATTACCTCATCAGCGACGGCAACACCATGTCATACCGCACTCGCATACGCACCCCTTCGTTCGCGCACCTGCAGATGACGCCGAAGATCAGCAAAGGCCTGATGATCGCCGATCTTATGGCGATTATCGGGAGCATTGATTTTGTTTTGGCTGATATAGATAGATAAAATGAATTCGACCCTGAAAGACGCTGATTTTTTATGATAAAGTCTGATTTAAAATCATGAATAATCAGCGTTCATCAGCGTCAAAGAATCCTTAAGAGCTAATGCTGACCGAAGAAGAAAAAAAAGAAATCGCCGCCGAACTGGCGCACTCCCCGACGAAGGCATCCGCTTCCATTGAAGCGCTGAACATCGTACAGCGTCACCACGGCTGGGTGTCCGACGAGGCCGTAAAGGATGTTGCGGCAATTCTCGATATGACCGTTCATGAACTTGACGCGGTAGCGACGTTCTACAGCTTCATCTTCAGACGACCCGTGGGAAAGCATGTGGTCCTGATCTGCGACAGCATCAGCTGCTGGGTCATGGGGTACAATCCCCTGCTGGACCTCATGAAAACGAGGCTCGGCATCGGCTTCGGAGAGACGACAACGGATAAACGGTTCACGCTGCTCCCGATCTCGTGCCTCGGGGCCTGCGACCGCGCTCCGGCCATGATGGTGGATGACGAGTTGTATGGCCCGGTGACGCAGGAGATACTGGACGATATACTGGGGAAATACAAACGATTTTGACAGGATAACAGGATAAAAATCTGATTAAAGTTTTAAAACCATCCTGTCAATCCTGTAACCCGTCTAAGGGTTTTATGGAAGAAATATACCGGGGAAATACATACAAATGATTTTTGACAGGATAACGGGATAAAATCTGATTAAAGTTTTAAAACCATCCTGTCAATCCTGTAATCCCGTCTAAGGGTTTTATGGAACGACCACTCACAAAGAACATACGCGCAGGTCAGGAGCCTCTCTCGCTCAAGGAATACGAGAAAGCCGACGGCTACCAGTCCGTGCGCAAGATGCTTACGATGTCTCCCCAGGACGTTCAAAACGTCGTGAAAGCGTCGAATCTTCGCGGCCGGGGCGGCGCGGGCTTCCCCACGGGAGCAAAATGGAGCTTTGTGCCGATGGGGCCGGAAGCACGACGGCCGAAGTATCTCGTCGTGAACGCGGACGAGATGGAACCCGGAACGTTCAAGGACAGGCTCCTGCTCGAAGGCGATCCACACCAGCTTATCGAAGGTATTATCGCGAGCGCGTATGCCATCGAAGCCGGGCAGGCGTTCATCTTTATCAGATGGGCCTACAAACTCGCGATAAAGCGGCTCACACAAGCCATCGCCGAGGCATACGCAAGCAACTATCTCGGCAAGAACATCCTCGGATCGCGATATACTCTTGACTTGCGCATTCACGGCAGCGCCGGTCGCTATATCTGCGGCGAGGAAACCGCGCTCCTGAACGCGCTCGAAGGAAAACGGGCCGTGCCTCGCGCGAAGCCGCCTTTTCCGCAGGTCTCCGGCCTGTTTGGTCAACCGACCATCGTGAATAATGTCGAAACAATCGCGAACATACCGCACATCGTGAACAACGGGGCCGACTGGTTCAAGTCCTTGAGCAAAAGCCCGGACAGCGGCACGAAACTCTACGGCGTAAGCGGGCCGGTAAAGAACCCGGGCGCGTGGGAGCTGCCCATGGGAACGACCGTGCGGGAGCTGATCGAGGAACATGCAGGCGGCTTGTTGGAAGGCCGGGCGTTTCGTGGCGTGATACCCGGCGGCGCGTCCACGGACTTTCTCGTTGCCGGGCACCTTGACGTGAAGATGGACTTCGACTCCGTGATGAAGGCCGGAAGCCGCCTCGGCACGGGCACGATGATCGTGCTCGACGACAAGACCTGCCCAGTCGGGTTCGTGCACAATCTTATCAAGTTCTTTGCGCGCGAGTCCTGCGGATGGTGCACCCCCTGCCGCGATGGTCTGCCGTGGCTCGAAAAAATTTTGCGCTCTCTTGAAGAAGGCACAGGCCAGGTAGGCGATATAGAAAATCTCGAACGCCACTGCTCCTTGTTGGGCCCCGGCAACACCTTCTGCGCTTTAGCGCCCGGCGCGGTAGAGCCGCTTCAGAGCGCGCTGAAATATTTTAGAGA
>JBGPUS010000376.1:0-2253 GCA_041491325.1 Nitrospirota bacterium
ATCCCGGCATGTTTTTCGCGCTGCCGCAGTCGCCGCAGCTTTTTAAGCAGATCCTCATGGTAGCCGGGTTCGAGCGCTACTACCAGATCGTAAAATGCTTCCGAGACGAGGACCTCCGGGCCGACCGCCAGCCCGAGTTCACCCAGATCGACCTTGAAATGTCTTTTGTCGAAGAAGACGACGTCATGACGCTTATGGAGGGACTGCTGGCCGAGGTTTTTATGGCCGTCAAGGGCGTTGAACTCGCGCGTCCCTTTCCGCGACTTTCCTACTATGACGCCATGGACCGGTATGGTTCGGACAAGCCTGATACGCGGTTCGGACTCGAACTCAAGGACGTTTCCGACATCGCCCGGGACTCGGACTTTAAAGTTTTTCTCCAGGCCGTTGAGCTCGGCGGCACGGTAAAAGGTTTTGCCGCGCCGGGCATGGCAGGCCTGTCGAGAAAGGACGTTGACGACCTCACGAACGAGGCAAAGGTTTTCGGGGCCAAAGGACTTGCCTGGATCAAAGTGACCGAAACAGGCTTCGAGTCGCCGATCGCCAAGTTCTTTAAAGAGGGGCAGGTAAAACTGATTGCCGAAAGGCTCGGTGCAAAGCCCGGCGATCTTATGATGTTTATCGCCGACAGTCCCAAAATCGTTGCTGAAACTCTCGGATATCTGCGTCTGCTCACGGGAAAGCGGCTGAAGCTCATTGATGAGAGTAAGTTTAACTTTCTCTGGGTCACGGACTTCCCGCTCGTGGAATGGAACGCGGACGAGAAGCGGTATGACGCCATGCACCATCCCTTTACCGCGCCCAAGGACGAAGAGCTCGAACTCATGAAAACAGATCCGCTTAAGGTCAAAGCCAAGGCCTACGATATCGTGCTGAATGGTTCGGAGATCGGCGGCGGCAGCATCCGCATCCACAAGTCCGAGATCCAGTCCCGGATGTTCGGCCTGCTGAATATACCGGAAGAAGACGCGCGGAAGAAATTCGGCTTTTTGCTCGAAGCGCTCGAGTTCGGCGCCCCGCCCCACGGAGGCCTTGCGTTCGGACTGGATAGAATCACGGCGCTGCTTACCGGCGCCGGTTCCATCCGAGACGTGATCGCCTTCCCCAAGACGCAGAAGGCCATTTGTGTCATGACCGAAGCGCCGTCGCGCGTCAGCCCGGCCCAGCTCAAGGATTTGTCGATCAAACTGGACATTGTGGAGTAATGGACGCATGAAGTGCAAAGTCTGCGGCAAGGAAGTGGAATTGCGGGTCGGCTGACGCACGGTCACGTTACGCTGCACGTCGTGCGGCAAGGAGTTTTCGATCCAGGACTATAAAGACGAGATGGACGAGGAAATGTGGGAAAAAATTTCCCGCCGACCTATCAACAGGGTGTGAACGGATTTACCGCCGTGGTGCATCCATCAGTTCTTTGCTTAAACAGCCTCTCTTCTAAAACCACCTCCCCAACCCCTCCTTGCCAAGGAGGGGCAGCAGTGAATCCCTCCCCTTGCTAAGGGGAGGTTAAGTGGGGTGATTTTTAGTGGAACTTGCTACTGTAACGAAATTAATGCGCGATTTATAGAATGTAATGGAGCAACAGCATGAAAAAGGTATCTGTTTTTGTTTTGGGTCCTGACAGGCCGGGCATTATCGCAGCGGTGTCGAAGACGCTCTTCGAACAGGGCTGTAACCTCGAAGACGTGAGCCAGACCATTCTTCAAACCGAGTTTATGGCCATCTTTATCGCTTCGATGAACGACGATAAAAAAGAAGAAGCGGTGCTCGCCGCCGTGCGGGCTGAGGTCAAACCCATGGGCCTGTTCGTGCATCTCGACCCCCTGGCGAAGACGGGCGCGCGGCAGCAGTCCCCGGCTGAGCCCTTTATCATCACCACCATCGGGCCGGACCGCCCTGGGCTCGTTGCGGGAGTTACCGAAGTGCTGGCGAGCCACGGGATAAACATCACGAACCTCAAGGCGGTTTCCCGGACCGAGCACAATCTGCAAAACTTCGTGATGATCTACGAAATCGATATCCCTCCGGCGATTAATTATCCCGCATTCAGGGCAGCTCTCAACGACCGGGGAAAAGCGCTTGGGCAGGACGTCAATCTCCAACATAGAGAAATCTTCGAACAAATTCATAGGGTGTAAAAAATGCTGACTGAACGCGAAATTATTGCAACGCTTGAAATGCTCAGAAATGAAAATCTGGACGTCCGCACGGTGACGCTCGGCGTCAGCCTGTTCGATTGCGCGAGCCACGATC
>JBGPUS010000377.1:0-2238 GCA_041491325.1 Nitrospirota bacterium
ACCCCGAGCCAGCCCATGTCCGGCCTGCCCTTCTCCTTGATGGACGGCAGGACCCCTTTTACCATGGTGATGGGAATGGCAAACCCCAGGTTCTGGCCGCTGGCGATAATAACGGTGTTGATCCCGACGACCTCGCCGTCGCTGTTAAAGAGCGGCCCGCCGCTGTTTCCCGGATTGATGGCCGCGTCGGTCTGAATCAGGTTGTCGAAGGGCCCCACGCCGATCACCCGGCCCTTTGCCGAGATGATCCCGGAAGTGACCGTGTGAGACAGGCCGAAGGGGTTGCCGATGGCTATTACCAGGTCCCCCACCTCAGCCGCGTCCGAATCTCCCAGCGCCGCCACCGGAAGCCCCTCCGCGCTGATCTTGATCAGGGCGATATCGATGTCCGAGGACTTGCCGATGAGCTTGGCCTCAAACATTCTTCCGTCGGCAAGGGCGACCTTGATATCCGTGGCCTTGTCCACCACGTGGTTGTTCGTCAGGATGTAGCCGTCGGAACTGATGATAAAACCCGAGCCGAGACTTTGGCGCACCTGCTCGCGCAAGGGCATATTGTTGCCGAAGAACCGGTCAAAGAACTCGTCCATCTGAGGGTCGCCGAACGGAGACTGTTGTTTTACTTTGACCACCTGCCGGGTGGAAATATTCACGACGGACGGGACCAATTTCTTGACCAGCGGGGCCAGCGAACCGGATGCGGCCTGCGCCCCGGGCGCAATAAGGGAAGAGTAAAGAAGGATGAGAACGATGAAAGACCGTCTGATTAAGCTCACGCCGAACGCCCCCCTTTCACGTATAAACAGAAGCCCATTGATAGCACGGCGCGATGTAATAGTCAAGGAATTTCAATGAACCGGCAAGGCTGATGCTCGTGATAAAATCTCAAGACCGCCTTACTCATCGTGCTTCGGCAAGAGGAACTTCATCCACTGCGCGCGCTCAATCAGAGGGAGACGCGGATGACGGTCTTCACATTGCCGCGCACGTTGAAATCGCCGACCACTTCCAGTTTCCGGGGTTTGAGGTTTTTCTTGAGCACGTCGAAGATTGCGTTGGTCACGCCTTCGTGCGATGCGCCCTGGTCGCGGAAGCTGTTCAAATAGAGCTTCAGGCTCTTCAGTTCCACGACTTTTTTATCGGGCGTATACGTGATTTTGATCGTGGCAAAATCCGGATACCCCGAACGGGGGCAGAGACAGGTGAACTCGGGGAAGGATATGTCGATGGTGTAGTCCCTGTCCGGATTCGGATTGGGCCACAGTTCGAGCTTTGCAGCGTTGATTGCCTTTGCGCCATATTTCATGCGCTTTATAGTACCGATTTTACGCTGCCCTGTAAAGCTGAAAAAAGGGACCGCTCCCTTTGCAATTTATCTTGTTTTTCCCGTTGGTTGATTATATAATAAAAAATTCACGGCTCATCATCTTCCCGAACAAAGAGGCATACGTCATGACGCTTTTTTTTAATTGCATAGCCACCGGCATCGGAAGCTTGCCGCTCACCGATCCCGACCAGGCAGCAGCCCTGTCGCTCAACTACCTGCACGAAGCGCCCATCTGGCCCCAGCTTCCGCAGAGGGGTTTCCACGAGTATATGGACAACCAATACTGCGAGACCTTTCCCGGCATCCGTTTAGATGCCGCTAAAAAACGCTTTTACTTCGACACCACAAAGGACCTGATCCCGGAACTCGAAAAATTTTTCGAGCGGTACCTGGAAAAAGACTACAACTTCTTCAAGACGACGGAGGAGTTCGCCGCCGGGTTCTACGGCCTGCTGCGCGCCCTGCAAAAAGGCGTGCCCGCCGGCACGCAGTTCATCAAAGGCCACATCACCGGTCCGCTCACCATGGGCATATCGTTGAAGGATGAATCCGGCAAGGACATCATCCACAATGAGCTGCTCTTCGATGCGGTCGTCAAGGGGCTCGCCATGAACGCCGCCTGGCAGATCCAGGAGCTGAAACAGTTCGGCAAGCCGGTCATCATCTTTATCGACGAACCCGCCATGGAATCTCTGGGCTCGGCGTTCTCCGCCGTCCCTGCCGAGGTCGTCGCGGAAAAATTGAACGAGATCATCGACGTTATCCACGAATTGGACGGCATTGCCGGCATCCACTGCTGCGGCAACGCGGACTGGCCTCTGCTGTTCAATACCCGCGTGGACATCGTGAACTTCGACGCGTTCGGGTACCTGGACAAGGTCCTCCTGTACCCCGGCGACATTAAAAAATTC
>JBGPUS010000378.1:0-2195 GCA_041491325.1 Nitrospirota bacterium
ATTTTGCCTCTTTCTCCTGACTCCTGCCTGCGCCCAGCGTTGACGAGTGCTTGCGCGAGTGCAGGGTGACTTCTGCCTGCGCCCAGCGTTGACGAGTGCTTGCGCGAGTGCAGGTTGACTCCTGACTTTCTTTCTGTCACAGCCACGGTCACGTTTCCTTTCTTCTGTTTCGGCACGAGCAGAACGTCCGCGCCCGACGCGAGCAGCGCTGCGGGTTCAGCCACGGCAAGAGCTCCTACTGCCTTAAAAGCAGCTTCGGACTTCGCTATGCCCTGAACGTTGTTCAGCTCATCGGACGTATATATCCGCATCGTGAGTTTTTGTTTTTTTGCGAACGCAACCAGGCCCGGCTCTTCGCTCTTCCTATCGATAGTTGCTATGGCGCCGATGGATAAAAATGACAGGTTATGCTCTTCAAGCGCGCTCCGCACCGCATGTTCTATTTCCTCCGCGGACGTGCCGGAGTTGCAGCCCATGCCGAGAACAAGATTTCTCGGTCTTATGTAAAGACGTTCTTTTCCATCGCGATCAGGGTCGAGCTTTATCTTGTTCGTAATCACCGCGTCCGCGGACCCCGGATCAAGGGCAGCACAGTATTCATCCGGCAGATTGAGTTCGAGCTCGGAGTAGACGCTGATCGCTCCGGCATTGACGAGCTGCGTGGCCACACGCGGGAGGAGGTCCCCGTTTTCAATAACAAGCCCGTTATCCCGCGCCCAAAGATCTATGGACACAAGGCCATTCACGTCTGATGCGGTAGTAATAACCGCTTCGCCTCCCAAAAAACGCGCGATCTCTTTCGCCGTCTCGTTCGCGCCGCCGAGATGACCGCCCGCAAGGCTCACCACGAATTTCCCCTGCTCATCCAGGACAACAACTGCCGGGTCCGTTCTCTTGTCCCGAAGCAGAGGACCGATTGCGCGGACCGCGATGCCCGCCGCCATGATGAAGAGGAACACGCGGTAGGAGTCCCACAAGGAAGGAACGATGTCCCGGCCGTACTTGATGAGCTCAGCGTCGGGATAGAGCGACTTCAATTTCCCGGCAAGCAGGAGCCCCTTATCCGTGATATATAAAATCGCCTGTTTATTCATTCCGCGACCCGCTCACTTCCGGTACTCATGCGCGAAGTCTTTATGATAGAGTTTCGATTCTTTCCCGAGCGATTCCCCCGACGCCCGAAGCGATTCCCCCACATAGATCAAGGCTGTTTTCCTGATGCCTGCTTCCTTCACGATTTCCGCAATGTTCTTCAGGACGCCATGGACGACCTTCTGTTCGGGCCAGGTGGCTTTTTCAATGATAACGACGGGCGTGTCTTCGGGATATCCCTGGAGCAGCTCAGCGCGCACCTTCTCGATCATCCCCACACTCAGAAAGATCACCATGGTCGCCCGGGCCGCGGCAAGAAGGCCGAGCCGTTCAGACGCGGGGACCGGGGTCCTGCCCTCCATCCTCGTGAAGATGACGGTTTGACTGAGCTCGGGAATGGTCAGCTCCTGTCCGAGAATTGCCGCGCCCGCCATGGCGGAAGACACGCCCGGAATCACCTCATAAGGAATATTCAAACCCCGCAGACGCTCTATTTGCTCGGATATCGCGCTGTAGAACGAGGTGTCTCCGGTCTGGAGTCGTGCCACGGATTTGCCCATGGTGTGAAACTTGTTCATGATCCCGGTAATTTCATCGAGGTCCATGGACGCTGAATCATGTATCTCCGCACGTATGCCTTTGAGGAGTTCCGGGTTCACGAGACTCCCGGCATAGATCACGGCATCAGCCGCGTCAAGCAGCCTTCGTCCCTTGATCGTAATCAACTCCGGGTCGCCGGGACCCGCGCCTATGAAATAAACAGGAGACATATTCGCTCACTTTCTGACAATCACCAGGGAAAAATAGTTCAGATCTTCCTTCTTCACCTGCTTTAGGTCCCGAATGATCCGTTCGTCTTCCATGCCCGCACGAGAGATATAGGTAGCCTTATCGATAAGGCCCATGCCTTCCAGTGTCTTGATAATCGAATCGAGCACGCTATGGACTTTCATCAGCACAACGGTGTCGAACCGCGCCAACGTATCTTTCAGACTTTCAGCATAATTTGCAGGCAGGACGGCTATCCGGTCATTCCCGAGCCCCAGGGAAAGTCCGGCCCGCGCGGCAGCGGCGTTGATGGAGGAAATGCCGGGGACGATCTC
>JBGPUS010000379.1:0-2175 GCA_041491325.1 Nitrospirota bacterium
CTTGACTTTGCCCTGGTAGCGCTCGAGCTGCTCGCGCAGTTGCCGGTTTTCGGTCTTGAGCTTGACTTTGCGCACGGCCTCCAGCACGACTTTTCGCACTTCTTCAAGCTTGTAGGGTTTTGCTATATAGTAGAACGCCCCATGTTTCATGGTCTCGACGGCCGAGTCGAGCGTGGCATAGCCGGTGATCATGATTACTTCCGTGTCCGGGTACAATTCGCGCGTTTTTTTAAGGATCTGCATACCATCGACCTTTTCCATGCGGAGGTCGGTAAGCACGACGTCGAACTGCTGTGCCTCGATCAGTTTGAGCGCGTTCGGGCCGCTTTGGGTGCTGGTCACGTCATAGCCTTCCTTTTGCATAACGTGCTCCAGGTTCCGGAGGGCTATCCGTTCGTCGTCTATAATAAGCAGTTTTGCGGTGCCTTGCATGATTCGTACGCTCCTCTTGCCGCGAGGCGCTTGCGCGCCTTTCAGCATCGTTTATCGTATCGGTAACTGGATTAAGAACTTCGCGCCTTTGCCCGGTTCGCTGTCCACCGCAATGCAGCCGTTGTGTTGCGTGATGATCTCGTGGACGATGAAGAGGCCGAGGCCGCAGCCTTTCCCCACATCCTTGGTGGTAAAAAACGGGTCGAAGATTTTGGGGAGGATCTCCGGCGGGATCCCCATGCCGCTGTCCCAGATCTCGATGTTCACGGTTTCGCCTTCCGGCGCGCACGCGCCGCCGTAATTCAGGTAATGGTACACGCCGCTTTTTTCTTCCTCGCTCCCGTGAAAGGCCCAGCGCTTCTCGGCCCGGATGGCAACCGTGCCCGCGTCCGCCTCGATCGCCTCGATGGCGTTCTTTATAAGGTTCAGGAAAGCCTGCTGGATCCGCTGCTTGTCCGCGAAGATCATGATATCGTCGGGCACCGAGAGGGCCACGTCTATTTTCGTCGGCACCTGCCCCTTGACGAACAAGATTGTCTCTTCCAGAAGATTTTTCAGCGAGAGGGATTCTTTTTTGAATTCGCGGTCCCGCGAGAAGTCAAGCAGCGAGCGCACGATGTTCCGCGCCCGGTCGGTTTGTTCGTTGATCTGGGCCAGGAGCTCCCGCTGATATGTTCTGTTTCCCTCATCAAGTTCTTCCATGAGAATCTGGTTGGACGAAGATATGTTCGACAAGGGGTTGTTCAACTCGTGGGCCACGCCGGACAGGAGCGTGCCGAGGGACGCGAGTTTTTCGGATCGGATCAGGTGCCGCTCGTGCCATTCCAGTTCCTTCAGCATTTTGTTGAAGGCGTTGGTCAGCGAAACGATCTCCCGGTCTTTCGAATCGATGGACACCTGCTCGAATGTGCCCGCGGCGATTACGCCCATCCGCTGTTCGAGGGACTTTAGCGGTTTCACCACCATGCGCGAGAGGATCTGGCCGATGGCGATGGAGAAGAGCGAAAGGGCGATAATGGAGAGGAAGAGCCGCCGCTGATACTGGGCGAAATGGAGCTGCAGGCTTTTTCGTTCGTTTTTTGCGATTTCTTCCGCGCTGGTTGTGATCGCCTTCCCGGTTTTTCTGATTGCGTCTTCCCGCTCCGCGACCCGGCGTCCTTTTTGCTTTTCTCCGGTATAACGCATCATCAGGTCATGATACGTCCGGAGATTGTTTTGCAGGGCCGCAATCTGTTCCCGGTTGGCAACTGCGATAAAGCCGGCCAGGTTGCTGTCCAGTATCTCTTCGGCCTGGGCGACGTACTGCACGTTCTCCCGGAAATCGAGGTCCTGGCCGTAGAGGAAAAAGTTTTTCTCGAATCTTCTAACCTCGAGGGCGGTGTTTACGAAGTCGGAGATGGCTTCGCCGGACACGATCCGGTTGTCGATACGCCGCAATTCGATGAACGTCAGGAGGGAGGACCCGACGATGATCGCTACGATGGCGTAGTAACCGAAGGAGATTTTCTGCCGTATGCTGGGTCGGTACTGAAACATGGGGCTTCCTTACTGTAACGCGTTCCTAGGGATAGAGCCGAAAATTATATGAGCACGGTATCCATCACCTCGGAAACGGATTGCACGAGGCGAATCTCGATGTCTTTCCGGACGTCCGGAGGCAGATCGTCCACGTCCGGCTTGTTCCGAAACGGCACGATCACCGTTGTCGCTTTCGCGCGTTTGGCCGCGAGAATTTTTTCTTCA
>JBGPUS010000380.1:0-2161 GCA_041491325.1 Nitrospirota bacterium
ATTTCGTCAGGCGGTTTCTGAGTTCATTCCGGGTTCAGCAAAAAAGTGGGCGGCATGCGGGCGGAATCAGTGGGCGGCATACCCCGGAACAGGTGGGCGACATGAATCGGAATGGGTGGGCGGCATGGGTCGGTGCAGGCAGTCTGGAGGTATGCGTAGAAGCGGCTCGGCCAGACGGGGATGACGCCTTGGTGAAGGCGTCGTTTCCTTTCCTTGGCATGGTTCGCGAATAAAGCGTCGGTGAGAGCTACCGGGAAGTTTTTATGATCTTTAGGCAATCCGCCGCATTGTGGACCTTAAAAGACAGGCTGTCGCGTTGTCGGAGGAAAATTCGGCTATCGCGTCAAGAAGCGCTTCGCAGGAAGGTTTTTTGCCACTCCGAAGCCGAAAATGGATTCGTTGGAGTCAAGTACGAGCAGTAAATTTTTTATCCCAAAGCTCTTCTCTGGTTTTGCGTAGCGTTTCCATGGCCTGTTCCTCTTTCACTTCGGAGAGAGGACGTTTTCTTTTGGAAACAAGTTCTCGCAGTTTCGTGAGATGCCGTTTGGCCTTTTTGATATCTTGTTTCATAGTATCACCGCTTACAATAACTACAGCGCAGTGGCGCGAAGCGAGTCAACTTTAAAAATCTGAAGTGACTGGCAGTCTTCACCTATAGCGGCAGCTTCTTCGTTTCCTCGATCACGTGACCGGCTTCGGTCCCGCTCAGGACCTGGAGCCGGTCGCCGAACTTCTCAAGCCGCTTGTCCGCTTCGTCGTATTTGCCCTTTGCATTCGTCAAGTGCCTTCCCACCAGCGCGAAGTCTTCCTGGAATTTCCTGAAGTCCCCTGACAGCCGCGCGAGGTTTTTCAATATTTCCTGAGCTTGCTCCTCGATGTGCAGGCCCTTGAGCCCGAGCAGGATGGTCTGGAGGTAGGCGTAGAAGCTGTTCGGCGAGACGGGGATGACGCGTTTCATGAAGGCGTAGTTCAAAAGCGCTTTGTCCGTGTCCACGACCTCGTCCTTGATAATCAGTTCGTAGTAGACGTTCTCGGCCGGGATGTACATAAGGGCGAAGTCGAACGTGCCTTCGTCGGGGAGAATGTATTTCCCGGCGATGGCATCGACGTGCTTTTTGACATCGGCGATGAATTTCCGCTTTGCCGTCTTGCGTTCATCTTCCGAGGCTGTGGTCTCGACACCGCGCCTGAAATTTTCGAGAGGGAATTTGGCGTCCACCGGCACGAGGCTCTGGCCGATTCTGATGACGGCGTCCACGGCTTCGCCGCTCTTGAACCGGTGCTGGAGCGTGTAGTGGGCCGGCGGGAAGATCTGCCCCAGAAGGTCTCCGAGAAAGAGCTCGCCGAGCCCGCCGCGAAGTTTCGGCGAGCGGAGGATCTCCTGCAGGCTTGCGATATCTTTTCCCACGTCGAATACTTTTTTGGTGGCTTCAGAAAGGCTCCCCAGTCCCTTGCTCACTTCCTGGACCACGCGGGCCGCGTTGTCGAGCCTGGTATTCAAATCTCCCGTGGACTTCTGGAGCTGCTGAGTAACCTGGTTGAGCTGAGAGTTCACCTGCAGGTTGATCTGGGAGAGCTGCTGGTTCACGGTGTCCTGGCTCTTGAGCATCGCCTCGGTGAGCTGGCCGCGCAAGGACTGCACTTCCATCTGCATCAGGTTCATGGAGGGGTCGGCGGTCTTTGACCGGGATTGGACAATCAGCCACAGGAGTATGACGACGATTCCCGCGAGAAGTATGATGATCGCAATATTCATGATAATCCGAAACGTTTGGTTAGTGTGGTTTGGAACTTGGTCATTATTTGAGCTTTGCTATTTGGAATTTTCAGGGCTATTTTATTTCCAGCATTCGTTCCAGCGCCCGTTTGGCCGGGACGCGGATTTCTTCGGGCACGGTAATCACGTGCTGCATCTCTTCCAGGGCGCGAAGCACGCTCTCGACCCTGGTCCGCTTCATGTTGGGACAGACCATTTCATTCGAGACGAGATAAAACTTTTTATCGGGATTTTCCATCCTCAGCCTGTGGAGCAGGCCTTCCTCGGTGCCGATGATGAATTCTTTTTTGTCCGATTCTTTGCAAAAGCGGAGCATGCCCGAGGTGCTGTCGATGCGGTCCGCCTGGTCCTGTATTTCCGGAGGGCATTCGGGATGGACCACCA
>JBGPUS010000381.1:0-2141 GCA_041491325.1 Nitrospirota bacterium
CAAGGTGGTCGCTACCATTCAGGAAAAGGCTAAAACCGGAAAAATCGGCGACGGGAAGATCTTCATCTCGAAGCTCGAGGAGATCATCAGGATCCGGACCGGAGAAAAAGGCGAGACTGCGATTTAGCGGTAAAATATCCCTTCATTCACCTCCCTGAACAAGAGGGGAAACACGGGCCGGTATGAAGCTTTTGCCGGCCCGTGTTTATTCTATTTTTTTGCAATTATAATTATCGTTGTATCTATTCAGCTATCCCCAAAGCGGCTTCAAAGCCCCTAAAGGGTCGTCCCTGAATGGTTTTATCGGGGATCTGGTTTAACGGTTATTCGTAACACCATATTCCCGATTACGTCCTTGGAATGACAACATGGAAAAAATTGGCGCGGCGCCGCCTTCTTAATCGTTTTTAAAAACTTACGCGGAGCTTGCGGATGACCTACATAGCCTGGTTTATTTTTGCCGCTGCGGCATTTTTAGAGGTCGGGGGGGGACGCAGTTGTTCGCAAAGGGCTTCGGGGAAACAGTCTCCTCCTCGTCATGCTGGGCTTCCTCATGGTAGGCTGTTACGGCGTTGTCGTGAATATGGTGAAATGGGACTTTTCGAGATTGTTGGGTGTATACGTAGCCGTTTTTGCGCTTATCAGCATATTGTTCGGACGCTATGTGTTCAAGGAAAATATTCCTCCGGCTACATGGATAGGCTTGATCATTATTATGTTCGGAGGAATGGTCATTCAATTCGGAAATAAAGTGTAAGCGTGAAGCGGTTTAACTTTTTACCCATCGAATAATCAGGGATAATCATGGCCGAGAAAGTTCTCATAGTCGACGACGACGAAAGCGTCCGCTGGGTGCTCAAGAAGGCGCTCGAAAAGGAAGGCATCGAGACGACGCTCGTGAAGAACGCTCCCGAGGCCCTCGAACGGCTGAAGGAGAACGACATAGCCGTCGTGCTGATGGACATCCGCATGCCGGGGATGACCGGGTTCGAAGCGCTCCAGAAGATCAAGGAAGACGGCAAGAACGTCTCGGTCATCATCATGACCGCCCAATCCACCATGCAGAACGCCATCGAGGCCATGCGCCACGGCGCCTTCGATTACATCACCAAGCCGTTTGATCTCGACGAAGTGAACATTCTCGTCAGAAAGGCGCTCGAGGTCAGGCGTCTTTCCCTTGAGGTGGACGCGCTCCGCGCCGAAGTGCGGGAAAAATATGAAGGCGGCCTGGTCGGCCACACGCCCGCCATGAAAGAGATCTACAAGACCATCGGGCGGGTCGCGGAGAGCGACGCAACGGTCCTGGTACACGGAGAGAGCGGCACGGGCAAGGAGCTCGTGGCGCGCGCGATCCATTATCACAGCAAGCGGGCTGGCCGACCCTTTGTGGCGGTCAATTCCGCGGCCATTCCGTCGGAGCTACTAGAGAGCGAACTGTTCGGCCACGAGAAGGGCGCGTTCACCGGCGCTATCGCCCGGAAGATCGGCAAGTTCGAGGCCGCGTCGGGCGGCACTCTGTTTCTCGACGAAATCGGCGATATGAACCTCCCGCTCCAGGGCAAGCTCCTTCGCGTACTGCAGGAGCGGGAATTCGAGCGCGTCGGAGGCACGGAGCCGATCAAGACCGACGTGCGGGTGATCGCGGCAACGCACCACAACCTGGACAAGGCCGTGCGCGAGAAGCTGTTCCGCGAAGACCTGTTCTACCGGCTGAACGTGATCCAGATCAACATCCCGCCGCTCAGAAAGCGCAAGGACGATATCATCCCCCTTGCGGAATACTTCATGCAGAAATTTCAGCCCGCGCCGGGCAAGGCCAAAGCCCTGACCCCGGAGACGCACAAGATCCTGCGGGCCTATGACTGGCCGGGGAACGTGCGCGAGCTTGAGAACGCCATCCAGCGCGCCATCACCCTCTCCCAGGGAGACAAGATCTTCCCCGACTCCTTGCCGCCCCAGATCTTCAAACCGGGCCACGGCGTGGCCCTGTCGTTCGAAAATTTTCTCGAAGAGAAGCTATCGGACCTCGTGGACCGTATGGGAGGGCTGGAGAGCGGCGACATCTACACAATGGTGCTCCAGCGCGTGGAGAAGCCGCTCATCACCCTGGTGCTCAAGAAGACCGACGGGAACCAGGTGCG
>JBGPUS010000382.1:0-2120 GCA_041491325.1 Nitrospirota bacterium
AATAGGCGGGGCAAAAACGATATTCGTGAACGCGGTCATGGGCTTCACGCCCCATTTCAGCGCAGGGTCCCAGGCCCTGGACAACACGATAGACAGAAACCGCTCAGCCATGAAGATGTACGGCGGCGGCGACACGCTCCAGGAGTTTAAAGACCTCTGTCCGGGACTCTACCTGTCGGTGATGGACAATGCAAACTATTACTTCTTCACCGGCGGCGGTACGGTGCTGACCGCGATCGAACAAGGCAGCCCCTATGGGTTAAAGCCCGTAGAGGCGCTGATCGAAGCGGGGAAGAAACAGGGGAACTAATGCAGAAAATTGTCTTGCCGCCGACCTTGGCCCCCGTCACCGCAGCGGGCTTGGTTTGGCAGTATGAATGCCTTTATCAAAACCTGAAAAAAGCAAAGAAGCGCCCGGGCGGTACGAGATGACACGGACGGAATTAGAAGAAAAACTGGCGCAAAAAACGGAGGAGCTCGAGCGTTCCAACCGGGAACTTGAACAGTTTGCTTCCCTTGTTGCTCATGATTTAAAGTCGCCGCTTTCCACCATAGGAGGGTTCGCTCAGCTCCTCAGCGATCGGTATAAGGACAAACTCGACGACAGGGCGCAACGGGCACTGTCTCATATCGTCAAGGGAGCGCTTCGCATGGAGGCCTTGATCCGCGACCTCCGTACGTATTCACGAGTGACAAGCGGAGGACAGGCGTTTAAACCCGTTTCGAGTCGCGCGATCATAGAGACGGCGCTCTCGAACCTCCGGGCCCCTCTCGAGGAAAGCGGCGCGGTTGTCACCATGGGCGACATGCCGGTCATATACGGGGATGAGGCGCAACTTGTCCAACTGTTCCAAAATCTCATCGCAAATGCTGTTAAGTTCAGGAGCGAGCAGCAGCCGCGCATTCACATTTCCGCAAAAGAAATCCAGGATGCAAAACCGGAAGGAATCTCTTCTGCTTCCGCCATGAGAAGCGAGCTGCTTTTTTCGATCAGGGACAACGGGATCGGCATTGCCCCAACCTATCTCGAAAAAATATTCGAAATATTCACCCGCCTTCACTCCGAGGACAAATATCCCGGCACCGGGGCCGGTCTTGCAATCTGTAAAAAAATTCTGGAACGGCACAACGGCCGTATCTGGGCTGAGTCCGAGAAAGGCCAGGGAACAACGGTTCATTTTACGATCCCCGTTCGGCAGGCCGGGGCCGACAAAGGCTGACACCACACACGGCAAGTCCAACGCTGCAACAATCCCGCAGCGGCCAACCTTGACTTCCCTTCCGGTTATGCTATTCTTTGAATACGGAAACAATTCGTATTTTCCATACAAAAAAGGCATTGATCCCTGTCCGAAGAGCCCATTTTAACTTTTCCGCAAACGCCGCGAGGTGTATCTTTCTATGCATATATCCATAGGCGCCGATCACGGGGGGGTTCAGCTCAAAGCCGTTCTCGCGGAGTACGTAACACAGCTCGGCCACACGGTGCAGGATGTGGGGACCTTCAGCCCCGAGGCAGTGGATTATCCCGATTATGCCGAAGCCGTGGCCCGGTCTATCCGCGACGGTAAAACCGAGCGCGGCATCTTGATCTGCGGCAGCGGCGTCGGAGCGGGCATCGCGGCAAATAAGTTTCCGGGCATCCGGGCCGCGGTTTGCCACGATACCTTTTCGGCGCGTCAGGGCGTGGAGGACGATGACATGAACGTTCTCTGTCTTGGAGCGAGGATCGTGGGACCGGGGCTCGCAAAAGAGCTCGCGCGGACCTTTCTTTCAGCCCAGTTCTCGGGCGCCGAGCGGCATGTAAGAAGACTGGGGAAAGTCAATGCGATCGAGAAAGAGTTTATGAAAAAATAATGGGGTCCTGTGGTCATATGAGGTCACGCAATCCATGACAGAGAAAAAACCATTTTACCGCAGAGTACGCAGAGAAACCCAGGAAGAGAAGTAAAAGCTGAGCGCCAAAGAAGCACATCAGGAATGTCTTCTAACATTGAGGAAGTTCTCTGCGTCCTTCGCGGTGAAAGCTTTTGACAATACGGGAAAGAGTGAAAGGGGTTCTTATGAAACTCGGATATATCGGCCTGGGCAAGATGGGCTACAACATGGCGGAACTGCTC
>JBGPUS010000383.1:0-2111 GCA_041491325.1 Nitrospirota bacterium
CTCGACATCATGCGAAAGATCGTACAGAAGTCGCTGTTCATTCCCCTCGTGTCCATCCCCCTCGCTATCCTCCTGTTTATAATTCTCCCCCGGACAAGCAATCCCCTGTTTAACCTCCTGAACAGGGGCGGCGGGGCCTCCTCGACCGGGTTCAGCAACACGGTGGGACTCGGCCAGGTATCGGCCATACAGGAGGACGCAACCGTCATCATGCGCGTTGGAATGGAAAAAGTGGATGCTGCCATGCTGTACTGGAGGGGCATCGTCCTTGATCATTTTGATGGGAAATCTTGGAAAAGCACCGGCCACGAACAGGCAGCTGGGAATTATCCGACAGGCCTGTCGGGCAGCACGGTTGCGCAGACAATATACCTCGACCCGTACGGAAACCGGTATCTTTTTGCTCTTGATAAGCCGCTCTCGATCCAGGCGCCGAACGTCACAAAATACGGCGACCTCACGCATACCCTGGCGACTACGATCACCAGAAGACTGAAATATGAAGCGCTCTCCGTGTTGTCGGATACTCTGCCGGAGGATGATATCGACCGTGACCTGTATCTCCAGGCGCCGGAGACGGGAATGAAGAAGATCAAGGGACTAACGCGCGGGCTATCAACCGGCAACAGTGAGGAAGAGAAGGCCGCCGCCATCTTGCATTTCCTGAGAAACGGAAAGTACAAATACTCGCTCAACAATCTCCCGGTGTCCGAAGCCCCGCTCGACGATTTTCTGTTTCAGCACACCTACGGGAACTGCGAATATTTCGCATCCGCCATGGCTGTTATGCTGCGGCTTTCAGGGATTCCTGCCCGGCTTGTCGGCGGATACCGCGGCGGCTTCTATAATCAGGCGGCGGGCTACTACATGATACCGGAACGGAACGCTCACGTATGGGTAGAGGCGTATTTTGAAAACAGGGGGTGGGTGCGTTTTGACCCTACGCCCGCGCCAGAGGAGAACTACGTGTCCCCTTCCGGCAAAGGCTTGCTTTTCAGGGTCAGGCTTTTTTTCGACGCGATCGATTATTACTGGAACGTCGCGGTCATCAATTACGACTTCGAAAAACAATTCTCGCTGATCAGCAAATTAGAAGAGGGCGTGCGGGATGCGCGGTTCCGAGTCGCATTCGACAGGAACCGGATGATAAAGTCCTTCCTGATACTTCTCGGCGTCGGCTCTCTCTGCCTTGCGTTGTATGCTCTGCCGAGAACGCGGAAACCGACCGAGAAAAAACTGCTCGCCGCTTTCCTCGGGAAAATGAAGAGACGCGGTTATGTCAAGGCCCGCCCTCAGGGACTTGAAGAGTTCGTGGCCCTGATCAAGGAAGATGACCTCCGCACGCGCGCCGCGCGTTTTGTGGAACAATTCGAGGGTTATTATTACCGAGACCGGAAGCTGACGAGAGAAGATGCCCGCCGTTTAAGAAAGATGCTCAATGAGCTTTGAGGTTGTTCGCCGCCATCGGCCACACTATACTACGTGATATACTTAGAGTAGATAGTCCGCTGCGGGTTTGTCGACCCCAGGCTCCTAATTTCGTCATTCCCGCAGCGACTCTGAGCGGGAATCTGGTTTTCATTCTTCGCAAACCATATCCCCGATAAGAACATTCGGGGATGACAATCTTTGTGTTAATGGGTTTTACCTTTCATCTGTGTTCATCTGCCTGCGCCCGGCGTTTACGAGCCTGCACCCAACGATTATGCGTGCAAAGTGCGAATGTAGGGTGTGACATCGTAGCCTGCTCTTGCGAAAGCGCGGCCATAAACGAGTGCAGGGTGTGTTTACCTGTGGTTCCAACCCCGTTTTCAGGCTTATGAAAGGAGGCGCCATGAAAAAGATCACGCCATTCTTATGGTTCGACGGGAAAGCCGAGGAGGCGATGAATTTTTACGTCTCTATTTTTAAAAATTCAAAGGTCCTGAGCGTTACTCGATATGGAGAAGAAGGACCGGGACCGAAGGGACCGGTAATGACCGCGGCTTTTCAACTCAATGGACAAGAATTTACCGCGCTGAACGGCGGCCCGCAATTCACCTTCTCGCCGGCCATATCGTTCGTTGTGCGCTGTGAAACGCAGCAGGAGGTCGACGAGCTGTGGGAGAAGC
>JBGPUS010000384.1:0-2110 GCA_041491325.1 Nitrospirota bacterium
AAAAGGGGCGGTTATTCTTTTATCTTGTATTTTTTCAGCTTATACCGCAGCACGCGCTCGCTCAGGCCGAGTTTCTCCGCGGCCCGCGTTTGTATGCCGCCGGTTTCTTTCAGGGCCGCAAGTATCAGGCCGCGCTCTACCGTGCCGAGCGTCTCCTGCAAGGACCCTTTCAGCTCTTGAGCAGGATTTTTGCCGTCTCCCGAGGCTGTATGCACATGGATCGGCAGGTCTGCCGCCGTTATCGTACTTTTTTTTGCAAGAACAACTGCCCGTTCGATAATATTCTCAAGTTCACGCACGTTGCCCGGATAGGAGTAGCGCATAAGCAGGTCGCGGGCCTCGGCGGACAGCTCGGTGATCTGCTTTGTATTTTCCTTTTTGTATTTCTCGATAAAATGATCCAGCAGCGCCGGGATGTCTTCCTTGCGGTCTCGCAGCGGAGGTATTACAATGGACACGACGTTCAGCCGGTAATACAGGTCTTCCCGGAATTGGCCGTTTTTCATGGCCTTTTCCAGATCGCGGTTGGTCGCCGCGATCATCCGCACATCGGTCTTCACGGTCTGGTTTCCGCCGACGCGCTCGAACTCGCCGTCCTGCAGGGCGCGGAGGAGCTTGACCTGCATGGCCGGCGCCAATTCACCTATTTCATCAAGGAACAGAGTGCCTTTGTCCGCAGCCTCGAACCGGCCAATTCGCCGCGCTGCCGCGCCCGTAAAGGCGCCTTTTTCGTGTCCGAAGAGCTCGCTTTCGAGCAGGGCTTCCGGCAGCGCGGCGCAGTTAACCTTGATGAGCGGGAAATCCGCCCGGCGGCTGTTGTAGTGAACGGCCTTTGCCACCAACTCCTTGCCGGTCCCGCTTTCTCCGCGCAGCAGGACCGTGGCGTTGCTCGTCGCCACGCGGCCGGCAAGGTTCAGCACCTCTTCCATGGCATGGCTGGAGCTCACGATCTCGTCGAATTTGTACCGCTCTCTCAGTTGCTCTCTGAGTTCGGTGTTCTCGCGGATCAGGGTCCGCCGCTCCGAGATCC
This sequence comes from Nitrospirota bacterium, assembly GCA_041491325.1. Classification (GTDB taxonomy): domain Bacteria; phylum Nitrospirota; class UBA9217; order UBA9217; family UBA9217; genus JBAZLV01. The sequence continues at coordinate 1,031 of JBGPUS010000384.1, forward strand.
TCCCGATCAATACGGCGAGCTGGTCCAGGTCTATCGGTTTCGAGAGGTAGTCGTAGGCGCCGGCCTTGATCGCCTTGACGGCCGTTTCGATGGTCGCGAAAGCGGTCATAATGATGACCGCCATGTCGGGACTGATCTTGCGAGCCTTGCCGGAAGTCTCGAGCGCGTCCACGCCCGGGATGTTGCAGTCCGTGAGGAACACGTCGAAGCGCCCGTTGACGACGGCGTCCATGGCCTCCTGAACGTTGCTCACGGCGGTGACATCGTACCCTTTTTGGACAAGATGAGTTTCTATCCGCCGGCGCTCCTGCGGCTCATCGTCCATGATTAATATGCGGACTTCCTGCATATCGTTTTTTCCCCTTATCGGTTTTCAGCAGCCGGGCCGGGAAATTAATGCGCGCAGCCGCCGTCGGTACTGTGGCCGCCGCAGCACCCCTGGATCGTAAGCACGGGGAGGGTCTTTGACGTAAACAGCGCCAGGTTCTCTTGTATCGTGGCCGCTTGCGCGCGGTGCACGGCGATCCCCATCTGGTTCAGCCTGGTGAGCGCGCCCGCGCCGATGCCGCCGACAACGATGGCATCGACTTTCTGGTTATCGAGCGCCTTCATCGGGCTGCACGCTCCGTGCGAGTGGTGCTGGTCTTGATTGTTGATCGTGGCAACGACGTTCGTGTCCGTATCGACCACTACAAAGGCCGGGGCCGATCCGAAATGGTTGTAGACCGCGCTGTTGATCCCTTCGTTTTTTTCTACCGGAAAACATACTTTCATGACGCATTCCTCCTTGAAGTGAAGTTGTTATTCAAATACGATGGCCCTGCCTTGCGCGAGGGCCGTCGCGACCTTCTTTCTTGCGGAAGTAAGTATTCTCTGCACGGTCCCTCTCGAAACGCCCATCTTGACGCCGGCCTGTTCCTGTGTCAGACCGTCGAGGTCGCAGAGCTTTAGGGTTTCAAGTTCATCCCGGGAAAGGGTGATGCTCTCAACGTCGCTCATCGGCACGCCCGTGGGTTTGAAGGCCTTTCCCCTGAAACGGCACCCGCAAACCCGGGGCTTTTTACACCGCGGCGACATATA
>JBGPUS010000385.1:0-2087 GCA_041491325.1 Nitrospirota bacterium
TGCGCGAACGAGTCGCGGCCCGGCATAACGAGCACGGTCCTGGCCCCCTGGGAGGCGCTCGACCGCGTGGGGTCCATGATCGAACGGAACGACCGCATCAGCGTGATCGGCATTGCAGGTCCGGGAGATCCGCTGGCGAACGAGACGACCTTCGACGTGCTCAAATCCATCAATCGTCAGTTCCCCGGGCTGACCCTTTGTCTTTCGACAAACGGGCTTGCGCTGCCGGACAGGCTTGAAGACCTTATGAAGTCGGGCGTGAATAGCCTGACCGTCACCATCAACGCGGTGACGCCGGAGACCGCCGAAAAGGTCTATGCATGGATCTATTATCGCGGAAAACGGTATGCCGGCAGAGAGGCGGCGGAGATTCTACTTCGGAACCAATGGAGGGGCCTTGAGCATGCGATTGACGCCGGGCTGCTGGTGAAGGTGAATTCCGTCCTGATCCCCGGCGTGAATTCGCACGAGACAAAGCTCATCGCGGAACGCGCCGGAGAACTTGGCGCGGATATCATGAATATTCTGCCGCTCATCCCGCAGGCCGAGTTCGAGCACTTGAAGCGGCCGAACCACCAGGCGCTTACGGTGATGCGCGAACAATGCAGGCCGTCCCTACCGCAGATGACCCACTGCCGCCAGTGCCGCGCCGATGCCTGCGGCACTCTCGGAGAGGACAAGGACATGGAGACCGAGGTCCTTATGGCGCGGATCGGCGAAGAGTACGGCGATGCGATCATGTAGAAGAAAAAAACCGCAGCAAAGGATAAGAATCAGACGGGATGACAGGATTAACAGGATGTTTTAGCTTTATCCGCTTGTGTCCCGTAATCCTGTCTAAATGAATCTTTATCTTTGGTTCCGGGTTGTCCGGGTCATGGTTATATGGAAAGGAGATGAGTGCTATGATGATTTTCGGAGTGCTGGCTTTTGCCATGGTGACGTTTTTTATATCGTTCCTGATCGGAAGAATAGAACACGCCGATAAAGGGAAGGTGGCGACTTACACGACCCTGGTCGCATGGGGTTCTCTGCTGTGCGGGCTGTATTTGTCCAAGGGCGTACACTAAATCGGCACGGCGCGAATGAGTTACCGCTCTCGTCCCGCGCCTATTTTTTCCTCAGCAGAAAATACAGCTCGCCTTCCTGCTGCATGTTCCCCGCACTGAGCTCGGCCTCCGGACCCTGGCCCCAGAACAGGTCCGCCCTGCCCGGACCCCTGATCGCGCCGCCGGTGTCCTGGTTCATCACGAACCGAGAAAAAGGCGCCCACGCTTTGATCGTCCCGTTCTCGATCACGGGTTTCTGCGACACCATGAAGCCCAACGCGCCTTTAGGGAACAGCGTGCTGTCCGTCGCCAGGGAGCGGCCGGGGGTCAGCGGCACGCCGATGTTGCCGCGCGACGGGCCCGTGTCGAGCCGGAAGAAGACGTAGCTGGGGTTCTGGTTCAGCGTCTCGACGAGTTTGTCGGGATGCGCGCGCAGGTATTCTCGTATTGCCTGCATGGACATGTTTTCCCTCGGCAGAGCGCCGGAGTCGATTAAATATTTTCCGAGGCTCTTGTAGGGCCTGCCGTTCTGGCCGTCATACAGCACGCTCAGGATATTGCCGTCGCCGAGGTCCACCTTGCCCGAGCCCTGCACCTGCAGCACGTAAATATCGACCTTATTCGAACACCACAGGATTTCGAGGTTTTTGCCGGCGAGAATCTGCGCCCGGTCGATTTCCTCGCGCGAGTAATAGGGGACGAGCCTCTTATTGTCGAGCCTGCCGAGGAGTTTGTTTTTTGGAAAGCCGTTGCCGAAGAGCGAAAGATCGACTTCGATGATATCGTCCGGTTTCCGGTACAGGGGGTAAGGGAAGGCCTCGCTTGGCGCAAGCCTGCATGAAATCATCGGCTCGTAGTATCCGGTGAACAACATCTTTCCCGCGCGGTCCGAACCGGCGGCGCGGTAGAGCATGAAACCTTTCTTGAGCTCGTCGATCTTCCGGTCGAACGCAAGCGAATCATTCTCAATAATGAGGAGAAAATTCTGGAGCGTAACGGTCATATCGAGGGCCGTGACTTTGTCGAGACCGAAGGAAA
>JBGPUS010000386.1:0-2077 GCA_041491325.1 Nitrospirota bacterium
ATATGATAATATCTTTCATGACCTGCCTCCTTGGTTGTGGCTCTGTATTTGGGAACCCGGTTCCCAAGTATAACCCACGTTGCAAGGGGCAGGTCACTTTCTTTAACTGTCAACCATTATGTCTACGTTTTGTCCCCTATACCCTATTCCCTGGAGGATCAATGACAAACGAACAATGGCTGGAAGTTTTCAAAAACATCGGGCAGGAAATGCGCGCGGGCCTGTCCGAAATGCTCGGCAGGGAAGGCGGCAAGGTGTCCCTACGCAAGGGCGCGGGCGGCGACAGGACGTTTCCGGTGGACCAGTGGGCCGAGGACATTATCATCAAAGCAATGGAGAAGGCCCACGCGGAAGGAGAAGCCTTTACGCTCATCTCCGAGGAACTGGGCATCAGGAAGTTCGGGGACGGCAGGAAGATTGTGCTGGTTGACCCTATCGACGGAAGCGGCAATGCCAAAAACGGCATCCCCTTTTTCTCCACGTCCCTGGCGCTCTTGAACGGCGAGAAACTGGCGGACCTTGCGGTCGCCTACGTCGGGAACCTCGCCATGGGCGATGAGTTCTGGGCCGTGCGAGGAGGAGGCGCGTACAAGAACGGGACGCGGATCAGGACGTCGCCGACCGAGCGCCTCGACATTGTGGCGTACGAGGCGTCTACCCCGGCGACCGATATCCCGCGCTTGCTGCCGCTCCTGAGCAAAACAAAACGGACGCGGTGTTTCGGGTCCACTGCGCTCGATCTTTCGTACCTCGCATCCGGCGCGCTCAGCGCGTTTGCGACGGCCGCGCCCTCGCGCGCCTTTGATTACGCGGCGGGCATGCTGATCGTCGAGGAGGCGGAAGGCGTGATAACCGATCTGTCCGGAGACAGCCTCGACTATGTCGTCGTCGGCCTGGACCGCACGGCGCCGCTTCTCGCGAGCGCACATGACCGGCTGCACATCATGGTTCTGGAGCTGCTCGGTTCCGCGGTGCGCTAACGGGCAGTATTGACATGCCGCGTTTTTTATGTAATTATGAGGAATGGCTCTTGTCAATCACACCACTCGCGAAATAAATGCAAAGATCGTTTATTACGGACCCGGTTTGTGCGGGAAAACGACGAATATCCACCTGATCTACCACCGCATCGCCCCAGGGATGCGGGGCAAACTGATCTCGCTTGCCACGGAGACTGACCGCACGCTGTTTTTCGACTTTCTTCCTGTCGAACTCGGCACGATCAAGAATTACAAAGTCCGCTTTCATCTCTACACGGTCCCCGGCCAGGTGTTCTACAACGCGACCCGCAAACTCGTGCTCAAGGGAGCGGACGGCGTGATCTTCGTCGCGGATTCCCAGCGCGCCGTGCTCGACGCGAACCTTGAGAGCATGGCGAACCTCCGGGACAACTTTAAGGACCAGGGGATCAAGCTCGCTGAGTTCCCCATGGTGATTCAATATAATAAAAGGGACCTGCCCGACGTCCTTTCGATCGGGGAACTGAATACGGCCCTGAATCCGGGAGACGTCCCGACGTACGAGGCGGTAGCGACCACCGGGGACGGTGTTTTGAAGACCTTTACGGCCATTTCAAAGCTTGTGCTCCAGGATATGCAGAAATCTCCCGAACGTCACAATTTTACGATAGGGGACATCCTCGGATCCGGTGAAAAGACGTCGGCTCAGATGAAGGAAAGCACGAAGGAAGCTCCGCCCGTGGAGCCTTCGATGGCGGGCGCGCCCATGGCGGAAGCCAAGCCGGAGATGGCGGCGCTGGAGCGGGCCGTGGACGCGGGCGTGAAGGTAAATCTCGGCAAGGCCTACATGGAAAATGGGCAGATCATTCTGCCGTTCGACGTTTTCTCCAAAGGACGCGAGGACCAGTTCCAGCTCAGCGTTGCGATCGATCCGGAAGCCCCGATGCCGAAGCGGTTTAAAGTTGTCGTTAAGAATTACAAAAAGTAATTATCCTTAAAAAACCATTTGACACGGAAGAAGCGGATTAACCTATGATAAAAGCGGATAAATTCTTAGGCTATTAAAACTGCTTATCAAAGAAAAATCCGCTGTTATCCGACTTTTATCCGATTTGATC
>JBGPUS010000387.1:0-2076 GCA_041491325.1 Nitrospirota bacterium
AACTTCTTTCCCGTTCAACCGTGCCTGGACACCGTGGCCCGGCAGGGCTTCGAACTCATCGCTCTGTACAAGAGCAATGCCTTTCAGCGTTGCGGCGCGTACGATGGCTTCGCCGAGCGGATGTTCAGAGCCTTTTTCAGCGGAACCCGCAAGGAACAATAGCTCGTGCTCCGTCATGCCGTTCCCGATGACGTCCGTAACCTTCGGTTCTCCGCGGGTGAGCGTGCCGGTCTTATCGAGAACGATAGTGTCTATTTTCTGCGCTCGTTCCAGGCTCTCCGCGTTTTTAAAGAGAATTCCCTGTTCCGCGCCTTTGCCAGTGCCGACCATAATGGCCGTCGGGGTCGCCAGGCCCATGGCGCAAGGACAGGCGATGATCAAGACTGCGATGAAATTAACGAGGGCAAAGGTGAACCGTGTTTCCGCTGGTCCAAAAAAATACCAAATTCCGAACGTGAGGATCCCGAGACTGATGACCACGGGCACGAAGATGCTCGAAATATAATCGGCCAGGCGCTGGATTGGCGCCTTGGAACCTTGGGCCTCCTGCACCATGCGGACGATCTGGGAAAGCATGGTGTCCTTTCCTACCTTAGTCGTCTCGAACGTGAAGGCGCCCGTTTTGTTGAGCGTCGCGCCGATAACGGGATCGCCGGTTTTCTTGTCCACCGGCAGGCTCTCGCCGGTCAGCATCGATTCATCGATTGCGGAGTAACCATTCCGGATAACGCCGTCTACGGGTACTTTTTCTCCCGGCTTAACCACAATGAGGTCGCCTAATTCAACGTCCTCGATGGCGATATCCGACTCACTGCCTTCCCTGATCACGCGGGCCGTGCGAGGCTGAAGGCCCATCAACTTCTTTATGGCGTCGCCGGCCCGTGCTTTCGCCCGTGCTTCCAGATATTTGCCGAAGAGGATCAGCGTGATGATCACTGCTGAAGTGTCATAATAAGCGCCGCCGTGAGCCCCCAAATGGCCCAGCAATGAGGGGAAAAAGGTAAGAACCGAGCTGTATCCATAGGCAGCCGAAGTCCCTACGACCACGAGGGTATTCATGTTCGTGCTGCCGTGTTTGATCGAGGCCCAGGCATTCTGATAAAAATTGCGGCCAGCCCAGAACTGGACCGGCGTGGTCAACAAAAAAAGAACGAACCACATGGTCTGCCGGGGAATGAGCGTGAAGAAGGGAAACATATCCTGAAAACTGCCGATGAGCACGAGCGCGGAAAGCACAGCGCTCGCGATCAGTTTTGTGCGAAGTTCCGAAAGCTCCTTTTCGCGCGCTTCTTTTTCGATGTCCAGGGCCGAGCGGCCTTCCGCCTGCTGGGGAAGCCGGAAACCCGCCTTCTCAAGCGTCTTGCGGATATCGCGCAAGCCGATCTGGCCGGGAATATATTCTATCTCGATTGTTCCGGCAGTCGGATTCAGCATCGACTTAAGGGCGCCGTCAATCGCGGAAGCGACTTCTTCGAGCTCGGCTGCTCGTGAAACATCGAGGTCGATGATGGGAATCGTGACAGTTTCCGTGACCGCCCGGTATCCGAGTTCCCGGATGTTTGCGACGAACCTTTCCAGCCCGACCGCTGTCGGATCGAACTCGACGACAGCTTTTTCGTTCGCAAAATTGACATTTGCATTTTTGACGCCCGCAAGCTTTGAGATATCTTTCTGGATGGCAGCGGCACAGTTTACGCAGGTCATGCCTTTGACCGGGATTATGGCTTTTCTAGTTTCCATAGGCGTATCTTACCACAGTATCGGGAGAGCTTAAAACAGGAAAAAGGTGTCAAACATACACGGCCGATAATATGATTTGTGCTAGAGACGGGAGCACGATTCGCGAGCGACTACTGACGGTCATGCGCACGGCTCAACAACGGCAGTTCGAACGGTGTTGTCGCTTCTCAGTTCATTATCTTCAAGAGAAAAGGGGAGGGCCTCAAAGCTGTCGAACATATCGTCAAATGCGCTATGGGTGTCCTTAAAGACCTCCAGGATCTTCGGATCAAAGTGTGAGTGATGGGTCCTGCCGTCGCCGTTGGTGATGATTCTGAATGCCTTGGAAGAATCGTA
>JBGPUS010000388.1:0-2075 GCA_041491325.1 Nitrospirota bacterium
AGCACAGGTTCGATGTCAGCGCCGCGGTCGTAAAAGCTCGCGGCAAGAATATTGAGCGTGAGCGCGATCATGCGCTGGTCGGTTCCCGTCACTTCGATGAGCACATTCCGGGTGGTCGGTTTCACTTCGCCGATTTCCCTGCTGTTGATGATCGGCGGGAACGAGAGTACGCGGCCCATGCCGTCCGTCAGCACCGGGTACTTCGGGAAAGCTTTTACGATGTCGCCGTACGCGATTCCCTTCGGATGACGTTCCAGAATCTCACTTAGGGTAAGTTTTTCTTCCATGCCGAGCGGGGTGAACGAAACCCCGGGGTCGCGAGGGTCCGCAAGCCGGTAATCCACGGGAAATACGATCCGGTCCAGTTCATAGATGCCGATTGAAACCGTGGTCCTCTTTCGGCCGAATATTTCCGAAAGCTTGTCCTGGCTTTGTATCATCTGCGCGAGCACGTCGTCGTTCATGCGCACGCCGCTTGCAGTGCAGGCGGCGATGAACGGCCTGACAGACTTCATGGTCTTGGCAACCCTGATCTCCCGCGTGGCTTTCCTGCCGTGCTTGAAGAACGAGTACGTCTCAGGCTTGCCGGACAAGGCGATCCGTATCTGGCGCGCCACCCCTTCCGCCGACCACAGGTCGGGCCGGTTGCTGTCCGACAGCTCCACCTTAAGCTCGTCGGTCTCGGCGTTATACTCCTTGAGCTCCGCCTTCGCGAGCATGAGCTTCTTTTCGAGCGCGTCGAGCGAAAGCTTCTTGCCGATCAGAGTGTCGAGATCTTTCTTTTTAATGTCAATAGTTGGCATGGCTAATAAGAGCTCAATTTACAAAAGATAATCTTGCAAAAAGTCTATTTTAGCCACAGAGGTCACCGAGGACGCAGAGAAAAGATTTTTATTTATTAAAGTTTTACTCTGTGATCTCTGTGTGCTCTGTGGCAAATCCTGACTTCTTACGATTTCATTACAAATGTTTGAATTTTGAATTTGGTCCATTGGAACTTATTTGTATTTTGTTATTTGAGATTTACTTGCTATTTGTAATTTATTATTTAGACTTCATCCAAGACTGATTTTTTTCGTTCGAATAAAATCAAGGTCTCTTGAAAACAGTTCCCGAATATCATGAATCCCCAACGCCACCATGGCCATGCGGTCGAGGCCGAGGCCCCAGGCGATCACGGGCACATCCACCCCAAGCGGGACCGTGACTTCGGGCCGGAAGATGCCTGCCCCGCCGAGTTCCATCCAGCCCAGCTCCGGGTGCTTCACGTGCAGCTCGACCGACGGCTCGGTAAACGGGAAATAAGCCGGTCTGAATTGGAATTCATCCGCTTTGGCGATCTCGCGTCCGAAAAGTTTGAGAAGGCCGAGCAGCGCCCTGAAATTAATGTCCTCACCGAGCACGATGCCTTCAACCTGGTAAAAATCAGGCGCGTGGGTGGCGTCAACGGCGTCATACCGGAAACAACGGGCAATCGAGAAATATTTACCGGGAATTTTTGGGCCTGACGCAAGCGTTCGCGCGGACACTGCCGTGCCCTGGCTCCGGAGAATCAATCGCTTTGCGCGTTCGAGGTCAAAGGAATACTTCCAGCCCGTGGAACCGGTCTTTCCGCCGTTCTTGTGCGCGGCGGCGACCCGTTTTGCAAAGGGCTCCTCGATCCGGCTGGACGCGGTCGGCTCTTTAACGAAATATACGTCATGGATGTTCCGCGCCGGATGGAACTGCGGCATGAACAGGGCGTCCATGTCCCAGAATTCGTTTTCCACGAGCGGCCCGCGCATTTCCTCGAAGCCCATGCCGATGAACTTGTATTTCACGAAATCGAGAAATTCCTTATACGGATGCTTCCTGCCGATGCTTTGGCGCGGAGGGTTGAGGGCGATGTTATAAGCGCGGAATTTTTTGTCCTTCCAGGCGCCTTGCTTCAGCATATCAGGCGTGAGCGCCGAGGCTTCCTCCGCGACGCCGCCGCGCTCCTTGATCAAGCGCAGCAGTTCCCTGCCGTCCGCGGTCAGGCGATAGGAACGGTTCTTTTTCTCCGTGATCCGGAAAATGCCCTTGGCCTTGCCGCG
>JBGPUS010000389.1:0-2064 GCA_041491325.1 Nitrospirota bacterium
AAAGGACGTTCATGGAGCGGCGCAGTACACCAGGACCGGAGAGACCAATACGGAAACGCTTCAAGTGCAAAAAGACGCGCCCGTGGGAGAAGGCCTCGGGTATCGCGCGTCCCTCGCCCGGACCGATACGGGCGCGGCATACTCGAGTTCATTCAATCCGTACGTTCAGTATAATGCCCGCTACGGCATCTATTCCCTTGACTCCTCGTTCCAGAATTCAAAAGTCAGCACGAACGGCCAGGATTACTCAACCAGCACGAGCAAAACGTACACCCTATCCGCTTCCGGGTCGCTGGTGGACGCAGGCGGATTTTACGGATTGTCGAGGCCAGTCAGCGACAGTTTCGGCGTGGTTACCGTGGACAATGTTTCGGACGCGACGGTGCTGAACAACGGCCAGGAAATCGGAAAGACGAATGCCTCGGGCATGATGGTCGTGCCCTCGTTAACGTCCTACAGCCAGAACCAGATAACGTTAGACGTAAAGAACATCCCCATGGATTACAGTATCTCCGGTGTGAACGCTGTTTTGTCTCCGTCACTCTGGAGCGGTTCCTGCATTGCATTCCAAGCAGCCAAGGTCCAGGCTGTGACAGGAAGCCTTGTTACCCGGCAAAACGAAAAAAAGATACCTTTGGAATACGTTGATATAACCATGAAAGTCGATGAAAAAGAAGTTACTTTCCCCACGGGCAAGGACGGTGAATTCTACGCGGAGAATGCTCTTCCCGAGGACGGAAAAACCGGCGTAAAAGATAAGCAAAGCTGCCGGGCCATCGTCCAAAGAAGAACGTCCGGCGGTAACGCGATAAAACCCGGGACCTACGAGGCGTCAGTGAACCGCGACGGCAAACGATGCACCTTCGACATAACCTTTCCGAAGACTGAAGACCCGATTACGGAGCTCGGCGAGGTGGCGTGCGTCGCCGTCGAAACCGTCCACGGGTCCGCGAGACCGCTCCCACCCTATTCTTCACCAGGAAATACTACTAATTAAAGTAGCTTTTTGTATTTTTTGTGGTATAATATCATTGACATGAAAAGAGTAAGAGTAATCAGTGTGGCAGTCGACAGAAAACAGCAAGACAAGCACTCTCCATGAACATAGCAACATGTTGTAATTATGGAGGTTTTATGCAGAATACCCACAAAAACAATCCTCACGCAGGCTTTACGACAACCAAACGCCTGCTCGGTAAAATTCTCGTCGAAGGAGAGTTCATCTCTCCGAAAAACCTCGAAGTCGCGGTAGAACAGCAAAAAAAGACGAACGATCAGCTCGGAGAAACGCTCGTCCGGATGGGCCTATTGGACCCTCTTGAACTGAAAGCGGTCCTGTCCATCCAGAGGGACCTGTCTTCTTCGGATGACGCTGTAAAAATAGCGGCCGGCGTCCGCCTTCTTCTCGGTGAGCTGTTGCTCAAGGCCAAGCGGCTTACCCCGGCGCAGCTCGATTATGCCCTGCGGGAACAGCAGCGCACGGGCGAGAAGCTCGGCGAGGTCCTGGTCCGGCACGGCTTGTTGATCGACTATGAACTCAGCGCCGTCCTCGCCTTTCAAGAACGACAGCGCGCGGAAACAGCCCTATCCGTTAAATTGAGACTCGGCGAGATACTCGTAACCACCGGGCAGATAAGCCGGGACCAGCTCGAAGATGTCCTGAAACAGCAAAAACTCTCCAAAAAGAAAATAGGCGACGTTCTGGTCGAGGCGGGCTATGTACAAGCCCATCAAATCGACCACGGCCTGAAGATCCAGCAAAAACTCCTGACCGCAGCCCTGGTTGCGGCTTTGTCCCTGGCAAGCATTGCCGGCGCCGGGAAAGCCTACGCGGGAAGCGCTTCGGGACCGGAAACAAGTTCGAAAGTAAACGTCAGCGCCGTGGTGCGTGAACATACGACCATGACCATTCTCAGCCAGGCCCCGGAAATGGTCGTCACGAACGCCGACATCATGCGGGGCTATGTGGATATCCCCGCCGCCACCCGCATTATCGTCAAGAGCAATAATCCCGCCGGTTACCTGCTGTCTTTCGAGGTCATGGGTGACCCCTCTTCCATCGTC
>JBGPUS010000390.1:0-2062 GCA_041491325.1 Nitrospirota bacterium
CCGGTTTTTCTGACAAAGAGAACGTTCTGTTCAGGCAATGTGCAAAGCTCGGGCTTCATTGATGTCGCCGTTTTCCGGAGAGGTTCATCACGGATGAGGTTCAGCTCAACCGGCAGTTTGTGTTTCTTCAGCTTTTTAAACTCAGTGGGATTTTGACCGAAACGCTGCTTAAACGCTTTCGTGAAAGCCGCGGGAGTTTCGTATCCCGTTGCAAGCGCAATTTCCGTGATCGGTTCATCGGTGTAGGAAAGTTTTTTCGCGGCTTGGTCGAGACGCACGCGGCGGATATATTCGAAAAGCGTTTCACCTACATGGGCTGCAAAGATGCGATGAAAATGGAAGGAGGAAAAATGTGCGACTTCGGACAGCGCACCGAGGGACAAGGGTCTGTCCATGTTCTCCTGGATGAACACGAGAACGCGGTTCAGCCGCTCGCGGTGGTCTTCGACCGTAGAGTCTTTGTTTGTCATATCAGGAGTGTATCACGCGGGAACAGGTCCTGCTATTCCGATCTTGCGAAGTTACATCGCCTCACGGCGGACACTTGGCGCATACCGAGGTGAACAGGGCCGTGCTGAGGTAGCGGTCGCCCCTGTCCGGAAGGATCACGACGATGGCGCCGCTCTGTATCTCTTTTGCCTTCTTGATCCCGGCCCACATGGCGGCGCCGCTGCTCATGCCCACGAACAAGCCCTCTTCGAGCGCCAGCCTGCGGGTGCAATTGAACGCGTCATCATCCTGCACGCTCCACTTTTCGTCCAGCGCTTTCGGGTCGAATATTTTCGGAACGATCGATTCCGTCATGTTCTTGAGGCCCTGGATTTTGTGGCCCAGATGCGGCTCTATGCCGAGAATGGTAATAGCGCGGTCGTACTCCTTGAGCCTCTTGCCGACGCCCATGAGTGTGCCGGTCGTGCCCATTCCGGCGACAAAGACGCTGACCTCGCCCTTGGTCTGCTCGTAGAGCTCTTTGCCCGTGGTCTCGTAGTGCGCCAGGACGTTTGCCTGATTGTCGAACTGGTTCGGCATAAAGTAGGCAGTGCGGTCCTCGTCGAAAATTTTATGCGCCAGCCGGATGGCGCCGTCCGTTCCTTCCTTGCCGGGACTTAAGACCAGCTCGGCGCCGAAGGCTTCGAGAACTTTTCTCCGTTCCAGGCTCACGCACTCGGGCATCACGAGCTTTACCTTGTACCCCCGGGCCGTGCCGACCATGGCAAGCCCGATCCCCGTGTTTCCCGAAGTAGCCTCCAGGATTGAGGCGCCGCTCTTGAGGCGGCCTTCTGCTTCAGCGGTCTTGACCATATACCATGCGATGCGGTCCTTGATTGACCCGCTTGGATTGTTCCCTTCCAGCTTGGCAAAGAGCCTGACCTTGGGATTCGGATTGATCTTGTCCAGCCGCGCCAGCGGCGTATTACCGATGCAATCGAGAATGCTCACAAAAATGTTCCTCCCGAGAAACCCCGAACTGTACCCGCAGTATAGTAAATTTTTGCGCGCTTCGCAATCCTAATGTGGGTTTAAACGGGGAATGTATAATATGCTCTTTTCATGCCGACTTTTCTATGCTATCATGCTGCACAGTTTGGGTGGCGAGAACGGGAGCCGCGCGTTCGCTGAATGACACGTTCATAAAGGGGGCTGCATGAAATCAGGACTTATCGTATCAACGGCATTGGTTGCGATTCTCTCAATCACGACGGGAAGCCACGCGTACACCGACCGGTGCGCGGAGTATCTGGGCCAGGGGAAAATAGACGAGGCTGTTCAGGAATGCACAAAGCAGATCGGGGGCGTCGCAAAAACGGACAATACCGCGCGTTCTTATTTGAATCGCGGGCTGGCCTACCAGGCAAAGGGTGAACTCGGCCTGGCAGCCGCGGATTTCAGCAAAGCCATCGAGTTAAATCCCAAATTCGACAAGGCCTATACCGACCGGGGGAACACGTATATTCTGGAAGGCAAGCCTGACGATGCAATTGCCGATTTCAGCACGGCAATCAAGTTGAACCCGAAATCCGAACATGCCTTTTTTAACCGCGGCGTCGCTTACCAGGCAAAA